>JANMQV010000133.1:0-2228 GCA_031370645.1 Candidatus Eiseniibacteriota bacterium
ATCCGGCCGAGTTCATGGCCGCGGTCATCTCGAACCAAGGCGGCTACTACCAGACCTTCGCCTACGTTTCGGAAGCGAAGCGGATGGGGATTCGCGTCCTTCCTCCGGATGTGAACCAGAGCGAGCGCCACTACACCGGCCGCGGCCGCGAGATGCGCGTGGGGCTCATGCAGTTGAAGGGACTTCACGCAGACACGCTGGAGGCGCTGCTAGCGGAGCGCACGCGCGGGGGTGCTTTCGCGTCGTTCGCGGAGTTGCGGCGGCGAGTGTTCGTCCTGCCAAGCGATGCAGAGTTGCTCGTCAAATCCGGCGCCTGCGATTCAATCGCGCCGGGGAGGACAAGAGCCGAACTACTGTGGGAGCACTACTTGGAGGGCGGGGTCGGCGAGGGGGAGAACCCGGCGGGAGTCTGCAAGCCCGCGCGAAGCGCGGGCGCCGCACAACGACCAGAGGGTTCCTCCCCATCGCCGACCCCACAGCCGGGACGCGCCGCCACGCTCGAACTCTTTCCGTCCCAGCCGGTCGTAACACCCAAAGCCCCGGCGTACGACCGCCCCACCATGCTCCGCCACGAGGTCGAGACGCTCGGGTTCCTCATCAGCGCGCATCCACTCGAGCCCTACGAGCGCGCGATGCATGGCCGCGGCGTCATCGCCGCTCGGGATCTCGAGCGCCACGTGGGCCGCCGCATCACCATCCTCGGGTGGCACGTGACGTCCAAGCTCGTCCACACGAAGCACGAGGAGCCGATGGAGTTCGTCACCTTCGAGGACACGACGGGGCTGGTGGACGCGACGTTCTTCCCTCGAGCCTACGAGCGTTTCTGCCACTTGTTGACCAGCACGCGGCCGTTTCTCCTGACGGGGAGGGTCGAGGAGGAGTACGGGGTTTCGACGCTGAACGTGGAGCACGTGGAGCGGCTCTGAGAGGGGTGGGCGTCGCACCCCTTGCCGGGGCCGCGGTCGGGGCCTATTCTCTGTCCCTCGCCGCTTGCCTGCGGCGCCCCGAGACGACCCGCACAGGCTTCGCGCAGCGCGTCCGCCTCGCCCCAAGAAACCCGAAGGAGAACCGGCATGGCAGAGAAGAGGGTGATCGCGGTGGCCGGCGCCACCGGTGCGCAAGGGGGCGGTCTGGTACGCGCCATCCTGAACGATCCGAGCGGCGGCTTCGCCGCCCGCGCCATCACACGCGATGTGAACTCGGAGAAAGCGAAAGAGCTGGCGAGGCTGGGCGCTGAAGTCGTCGAGGGTGACTTGGACGACGAGGACTCGATGAAGAAGGCCTTCGCCGGCGCGTACGGCGCCTACTGCGTGACCTTTTACTGGGCGCACTACTCCCCGGAGAAGGAGTTGGCCCAGGCGGGAAACATGGCGAGGGCGGCTCGCGCCGCGGATGTCGCGCACGTCATCTGGTCGACGCTCGAGGACACGCGAAAGTGGGTACCTCTCTCCGATAACCGCATGCCGACCCTGATGGGAAAGTACAAGGTGCCCCACTTCGACGCGAAGGGCGAGGCGAACGAAATCTTCACCAAGCTCGGCCTCCCGGTCACCTTCCTCCTCACCTCGTTCTACTGGGATAACCTGATCTATTTCGGCATGAACCCGAAGAAGGGGCCGGACGGAAAGCTGATGTTTGTCCTTCCGATGGGAGACAGAAAATTGCCGGGTATCGCCGCGGAGGACATCGGCGGCGGCGCGTATGGGGTGTTCAAGAACGGGCGCGCCTACATCGGTAAGACGGTCGGCATTGCCGGCGGCCATCTCACCGGCGCGCAGATGGCGGCGTCACTCACGAAGGCGGTCGGCCAGGAAGTGCGACACCAGAACGTCACCTTCAATGCCTTCCGCGCCCTCGGATTCCCTGGCGCCGACGATCTCGGCAACATGTTCCAGTTCAAACACGACTTCGAGGACTACTACTGCGGCGCGCGGAGTCTCGGCGTTTCGCGCTCGCTTCACCCCGGCATTCAGAGGTTCGATGTCTGGGCGATGAAGAACAAGGATCGGATTCCGCTCGAGTAGCGGGCTGCTTCGCATGGCTTCGGCGAATCCCCTCACGATCGACACGCCGAGGCTTCGGCTCCGGATGTTTCGAGCGTCGGATCTCGACGACTACGCCGCGTGCGTCGGCGACCCCGAAGTGATGAAGCACATCGGCGACGGGAAGCCGCTGAACCGCGAAGACGCATGGCGATCGCTGGCGGCCATGTCGGGGCATTGGAATCT
>JANMQV010000146.1:0-28283 GCA_031370645.1 Candidatus Eiseniibacteriota bacterium
GCCTTGAGCGGCACGATCGCGTCGCTCATCCGCTTGTAGTCGACGTTGCAGACGCTGTAGTAGAAATCCTGAAACGCCTCGGTGCTCATGTTGGCCAACTGCGCCATCGACGGATTCGGATACCGAAGCACGACCCACTTCGTCTTCTTCACGCGATAGTCGCTATGAACCGGCGTTCCGACCAACTTCCCGTAGCGCGCCATGTGCGCCGCGGGAACGTCCGCGAACTCCGACACGTTCTCGCTCGCCCGCAATCCGACGTACGCCTGCGCCTGCTTCATCTGGAAGAGTTCGACTTCCGAGAGCTTCTTCAGTTGCTCTTCTTTCCCGTGAATCAGCATCTGGCGGACGAGCGTGTTCTTCCGGAGATAGACGAGCGGGATCCCGCCGGCGACGAATGCCTCTTCCATGATGTCGCTCACGAGGCCGTCGGCCAGGTCGAACGCCTCGATCAGAATCGTCTCTCCCGCCTTTAATCGGCAGGAATGGTGGACGATCGTCTTCGCCAACTGAACGCTTCGCGGGTCGCGCATCGGGTCTCCCTGAACGGTTGTGGAATCCCTGTGGACAAAGTGGCGAAGTCGGGCGGTCACCCCAAACCGGGGGATAACCTGGGCGTAGTCCACCATGAACTAACGGTGGGGCGCGGGTAAATTCTACCCACAAAACCTTGTTTCACAATAACTTAGTTTCGATACACGAGGCTCTACACACTTATCCACAGGCCCTACATCCACATCTTCTATTTAGCGAAAGATACTCGTCTCTAGGGAACCCTACCGGTGTGGACAGAAGTATCCAAACGTCTGCCCCTGGACCGTCCAAAAACGACCCCTCTGGACCCCCTGAAAACCTCTCTCCCAGACCCCCGAAATCAGTCCCTCCAAACCCTCAAAAAAAGCCCCTTTCAGGTTGCTGAAAATGGCCCTCCCGACCTATACTCCGGACGTACGATCAGGCCACCTCGACACGACCGCAACCTCTTTTCACAAAAGGGACTTACGGACATGATCACGGCTCAGGATGTGGCCCTAAAATTCTCCGTCGCCCAGACCGAACTTCTCCAGGCGCTGCAGCTCATCTCGAGTGCCGTTCCGAGTCGCACAACGCTCCCGGTTTTATCGAACATTTTGGTCGAAGCGGCGGATGGAGCGCTGCAACTGACCGCGACCGATCTCGATCTCTCCATCACCACGAAAGCCATGGCCGACGTGAAGGCTGATGGAGCGCTGACGGTTCCCGCGAAGAAGCTGCTCGAACTCGCGCGCAAACTTCCCAAAGAAGATCTGAAACTCGAAGCGAAGGATCTCACGCTGAACGTCGTGAGTAAGACGGGGCGCTTCAAGTTCCTCTGCATTCGTCCGGAAGAATTCCCCGCGCGTCCGAACGTGGCGCCCGATGTTCATCTCACGATCGAGGCGAAAGCCTTCGAGCGTCTCGTTCGCCGCACGATCTACGCTGTTTCGACGGATGAAACGCGGCCGGCGTTGAACGGCGCGCTCTTCCAGATGAGCGAAGGGGAAATTCGTCTAGTCGCAACCGACGGGCATCGCCTCGCGCGCGCGACCCTGAAGCACCCGGGTGCGACGAAGGGTGCTCTCAAGAGCGACGTGATTCTTCCGCTAAAGGCGATGAACCACCTCGTACGCCTTCTTCCGGACTGCGGCGACACCGTGACGGTGGAACTCTCGAAGACACACGTCCGCTTCGTGCTCGGAAAGACGACCCTCACGACGAAGTTGATCGAGGGGCCGTTCCCGAACTACGAGCAGGTTCTGCCGAAGAACAACAACAAGCACCTCTCCGTGAAGAAGGATGATCTCGCTGCCGCGCTCGACCGCGTCTCCGTCTTTTCGGACAGCCTCACGCGCCAGGTGAAATTCGCCATTTCCACCAATCGTCTTCGCCTGGTCGTGCAGACCCCCGACCAGGGTGAGGCGACCGAGGATCTCGAGGCGAAGTACGACTCCGAGGACCTCGACATCGGATACAACGCCGCCTACCTCCTCGACATTCTCCGCACCATGGAGAGCGACGAGGTGCTCCTCCAGCTCAACACGCCCGTCACGGCAGGGCTTCTGATCCCGGCGCCGAGCGGGGACTCGAAGACGCCCCCGGTGGAGAATCTGCTCTGCCTGGTGATGCCGCTTCGGTTGGCGAGCTGACCGCGCACGCGTGCGCCTGCTTCGCCTCGAGCTTCGGAACTTTCGAAACCACCGGGACGCTCGCGCGGACCTGGAAGGACGGCCGACGCTCCTCCTCGGCGAAAACGGCTCGGGGAAGACGAACTGGATCGAGGCTGCGGCCCTTCTCTCGATTGGGCGCTCCTTTCGGGGATCGCGCGACCGGGAATTGGTGCGTCGCGGCGCCGACACGTTCGAGGTGAGAGCGCTCGTCGCGGGAGGAGCTGGTTCGCCGCGTGAACTTTCGGTTCGCGGCTCGCTTCGCGGTCCCCGCGAGGTGATCGTGGATGGGGCGCCGATCGAGCGGCTGGCCGACCTTCTGGGACGCTTCCCGACGGTCCACTTCTCGGTGGAAGACGTGGCGGTGCTGAACGGCGATCCCGCCGGGCGCCGCCGTTTCCTGGATGTGGCGCTCTGCCAGTTGGAGCCGGCCTACGTCGGCGCGCTTCGCGATTACGTGGCGGCGCTGCGGCAGCGGAATCGGCTTCTGGCCGAATCGGCCCGGGACGGCGATCCGCGAAACGACGAGTGCGCGGCGTGGGAGGATATTCTGGCCCGTGCTGGAGTGGAGATCGACCGGCGGCGCGTGCTCTTGTGCGCGGCGCTCGATGTGCGGCTTCGCGAACTGGCGGACCGGGTCGATTCGGAGATTCAGCCGGGGTTCGGCTACGGCGTACCGGCCGTGAGCGCAACGGAGCGCGCGATGAAGTTGGAGGAGTTGCGTCCGCGCGATCGGAAGTTGGGCTGGACCTCGATCGGGCCGCATCGGGCTCGCGTCGAGTGCGCGATCCAGGGGCGGGAGTTGAACGATGGAGCCTCGCGCGGCTATGCGCGGCTCTATTCGATCCTGCTTCGGCTGGCACTCGCGGGGGAGCTGAACGAGCGGCTGAACGAGCCACCCGTCGTGCTCCTCGACGATCCGGAGTCGGAACTCGATCCGCGCTGGATCGGAAAGTTGCTCGGCTTGTTGCCGGAAGGAACCCAAGCGATCGTGACGGCCTGCCGCCCGCTGACGGTGGCGCCGGTGCGGTTTCACGCGATGACAATCGATTCTCTAGCGATGGAGGAAAGCGCGGCATGAAGCGCGCGGGAGCGGAAAGCCGAGGCGGAGCGCCGGTGGTGGTCGGGTCGGTGATCGACCGGATTCTCTCCGGACTCCACATCGAGGAACGAGTGGCCGCGGCCGCGGCGACCGATCTCTGGCCCGAGGTGGTCGGGCCCGAGGTCGCGCGCCGCACGCACGCCGTCGGAGTTCGCGACGGAGAGCTGCTCGTGGAAGTGCAGGGCGCGGTCTGGATGGGGCATCTTGCCGTCCTACGCCAAGGGATTTTGGACGACGTAAATGGACGGCTGCCGGCCGACGCGCATTTGCGCGGGATTCGGCTGGTTCCGATGAGGGGGAAGGAGGGTTCTCGATTTGAGCCGACCGGGTGACGATGCGGCAACCATGACGCCGCCGACCAAGGATGGCCACTCGTACGACGCGCGGAACATTCAGGTCCTCAAGGGCCTAGAGGGGGTCCGCAAGCGCCCGGCCATGTATATCGGCTCGACCGGGCAGAGCGGGCTCCACCATCTCGTTTACGAGGTTGTTGATAACTCGGTAGACGAGGCGCTGGCCGGCTACTGCGACGAGGTGCGGGTCACGATTCACGCCGACACCAGCGTCACGGTGTGGGACAACGGCCGAGGCATTCCGGTCGACACGCATCCGACCCAGAACCGCCCCGCGGTCGAAGTCGTGATGACCACGCTCCACGCGGGCGGCAAGTTCGACGAGAACAGCTACAAGGTCTCAGGCGGACTTCACGGCGTCGGCGTCTCGGTGGTGAATGCGCTTTCGGAGTGGCTGGAAGTGGAAGTGCGCCGGGCCGGAAAGGCGTACCAACAGCGCTACGAGCACGGCGACGTCGCCACCGACTTGAAAGAGTTGGGCCCGAGCGACGAGACCGGCACCTCGGTCCACTGGAAGCCCGATCCCACGATCTTCGAGACCACCGACTACAACTTCGACACGCTCTCCCAGCGCCTCCGCGAACTCGCGTTCCTGAACAAGGGGATCCGCATCCTCTTCCAGGACGAGCGGACCGGCCGGAAGCACGACTTCCAGTACGAAGGCGGCATCATCTCGTTCGTGAAGTACCTGAACGAGAACAAGACTGTCCTTCACCCGGCGCCGATCGCCTATTCGAAGGACAAGGACAAGATCACCGTCGAGTTCGCGCTCCAGTACAACGACGGCTACGTGGAGAACGTCTTCTCGTTCGTGAACAACATCAACACGATCGAGGGCGGCACCCACCTCATCGGCTTCCGCGCCGCGCTCACGCGCACGATCAACACCTACGCCGAGAAGCAGGGGCTGATGAAGTCGCTGAAGGAAGTCTCGCTCGGCGGCGAGGACGTGCGCGAAGGGCTGACCGCGGTCATAAGCATTAAGTTGCCCGATCCGCAGTTCGAAGGGCAGACGAAGGGGAAACTCGGCACGACCGAAGCGAAGGGCGTCGTCGAGTCGATCGTCGGCGAGGGACTCCGGAATTACTTCGAAGAGAATCCCGCCGTCGCGAAGAAGGTCGTGGAGAAGTGCGTGCAGAGCGCCCGCGCGCGCGAAGCGGCCCGCAAGGCGCGCGACCTGGCGCGACGGAAGAGCATTCTCGATTCCGGCTCGCTCCCCGGGAAGCTGGCCGACTGCCAACTGACCGACCCGGCCGAGTGCGAGATCTACATGGTCGAGGGCGACTCGGCCGGCGGTTCCGCGAAGATGGGCCGCGACCGCCGCTTCCAAGCGATCCTCCCGCTGAAGGGAAAGATCCTGAACGTCGAGAAGGCCTCGCTCGACAAGATGCTCGGGAACGAGGAAATCCGGACGATCATCACGGCCCTCGGCACCGGCATCGACGATGAGTTCGATGCCGACAAAGCGCGCTATCACCGAATTATTCTCATGACCGACGCCGACGTGGACGGCGCGCACATTCGCACGCTCTTGCTCACGTTCCTCTTCCGCCACATGCGTCCCCTGATCGAACGCGGCTACGTCTACATCGCCATGCCGCCGCTCTACCGCATCCAGAAGGGCAAGGACATCCGCTACTGCTACAACGAGGCGGAGCTGGTGAAGGCGCAAGAAGACATGGGGAAGAAGGGGACCACCCTTCAGCGCTACAAGGGTCTCGGCGAGATGAACCCGGACCAGTTGTGGTCGACCACGATGGATCCCGAGCACCGCACCGTGATGAAGGTGACGCTCGACGACGTCGTCGAAGCGGACCGCATGTTCACGATTCTCATGGGCGACCAAGTAGAGCCGCGCCGGAAGTTCATCGAGGAGTACGCGGACAGCGTCCGCAACCTCGACGTCTAACGATTCGAGCGGGCCCGCACTGACGCGCGCCCGATCACACCAGGAGGAACCGCCGAACCATGGCGACGCGCGACAAGGTCATCCCCATCTACGTCGAAGACGAGATGCGGAATTCGTACATCGACTACTCCATGTCGGTCATCGTCTCGCGCGCGCTGCCGGACGTTCGCGACGGGCTAAAGCCGGTGCATCGCCGCATCCTCGTGGCGATGCGAGAGCTGAACCTCTATCACGACCGGCCCTTCCGTAAATCCGCCAAGATCACCGGAGACGTGACGGGTAACTACCACCCGCACGGGACGGCCGCCGTCTACGAGACGATGGTGCGATTGGCGCAGGACTTCTCCATGCGCTACCGGCTGGTGGACGGACAGGGGAACTTCGGCTCGGTGGACGGCGATTCGCCGGCGGCCGAGCGATACACCGAGGCTCGCTTGACGGAGTTCGCGGAAGAGATGCTCCGCGACATGGAAAAAGAAACGGTCAACATGCGGCCGAACTACGATGAGTCCCGCGAGGAACCCATCGTCCTTCCGGCCGCGGTTCCGAACCTTCTCGTCAACGGCTCGGCCGGCATCGCGGTCGGCATGGCGACGAACATCCCGCCGCACAACCTGCGAGAGATCGTCGACGCCATCCATCACGTGATCGACAACCCCGAGTGCCCCGTCGAGGACCTTCTCAAATTCGTCCAGGGTCCCGACTTCCCGACCGCCGGCATCATCTACGGACGCCAGGGAATCCACGACTGCTATACCACGGGCCGCGGCCACATCACCGTCCGCGCGGCGGCTGCGATCGAAGAAGTGAGGAAGGACCGCCAGGCGATCATCGTCACCGAGATTCCGTACATGGTGAGCAAGGCGGCGCTCCTCGAGAAGATCGCCGACCTCGTGAAGGAAGGGACGATCGACGGCATCTCCGACCTCCGCGACGAGTCGGACCGCGAGGGGATGCGAATCGTCATCGAGATGAAGCGGGATGCGCAGCCCCAGGTCGTGATGAACCAGCTCTACAAGCACACGCAGATGCAGACGACCTTCGGCGCGAACATGCTGGCGCTGGTCGGGAACCGCCCCTTCACGCTCACGTTGAAGCAGATGATCGAGCACTACGTGACGCACCGCCAGGAGGTGGTCGTCCGGCGCACGCAGTACGACCTATCCGAGGCGGAGAAGCGCGCGCACATACTCGAGGGCTACAAGATCGCCCTCGACAACATCGACGAGATCGTCGCGCTCATCAAGGCGTCGCCGAACACGGAGCGGGCGCGCGAAGGACTCATGACGCGCTTCGGCCTCTCCGAGATCCAAGCCACCTCGATTCTCGACATGCGCCTCGCCCGCCTCACCGGCCTGGAGCGCCAGAAGATCGAGGACGAGTACCTGGAAGTCATCCAACTGATCGAGCAACTCCGCGCCATTCTCGCGAGTCCCGCCAAGGTCCTCGGCATCATCAAGGAGGAGTTGAGCGTCGTGCGCGAGAAGTACGGCGACGAGCGCCGCACCCGTATCGAAGCCGCCTCCGGCGAGTTCGACATCGAGGATTTGATCGCCGAGGAAGACATGGTGGTCACGCTCTCGCACGCCGGCTACATCAAGCGCCTCCCGCTGGCCGCCTACCGGAGCCAGCGCCGCGGAGGGCGCGGCGTCACCGGCGCCGGCACGCGTGAGGAAGACTTCATCGAGCACCTCTTTGTCGCCTCGACGCACGCCTACATGCTGGTCTTCACCGACCGCGGGCGCGTTCACTGGGTGAAGGTGCACGAGATCCCGCAGGCGGGGCGCGCCGCGAAGGGGAAGGCGATCGTGAACCTGGTCGACATCGGCCAGACGGAGCGCGTCGCCGCCGTTCTCACCGTGAAGGAATTCGATTCGACCCGCTTCCTCATGATGGCGACGGCGCAGGGGACGGTGAAGAAGACCCCGCTCGACGCCTACGCCAATCCGCGCCGCGGCGGCATCGTGGCGATCGGAGTGGACGAGGGCGACAAACTAATCGAGGTCGCGATCACCGACGGCACGCAGGACATCATTCTCTCCAAGCGCGACGGACAGGCGATCCGCTTCAAGGAAACCGACGTTCGCCCGATGGGCCGGACGGCGCACGGCGTCCGCGGCGTGACGCTGGCGCCGGACGATGCGGTGGTCGGCATGATCGCGGTGAAACGGACGGCGAGCCTCCTCGTCGCTACCGAGAACGGCTACGGCAAGCGCTCCCCCATTTCCGAGTACCGCGTGACCGGCCGCGGCGGAAAGGGAATCATCTCCATCCAGGCGAACGAGCGAAACGGCTTTGTCGTCGCGGCGCTGGAAGTGGTGCCGGAAGACGAAGTGATGCTCATCACGCGCGGCGGAATGATCATCCGCACCCCGGTCGACGGCATCTCCGAGATCGGGCGGAACACGCAGGGTGTCCGGCTCATCAACCTGGAGCCCGGCGATCAGTTGATCGACGTCGCGCGGGTCGAGGAGAGGGAAGAGAGCGAGGAGGCGTAGGATCCTGGGTCACGACGTCCGCATTCCCGCATCGACGGTCCGGCGCCTCTCGGGGTACTACCGTGTTCTGGAAGAGTTGGAGAGCGAGGGACAGCGCACCGTCTCCTCGCAGGGGCTCGCGCACGCGAGCGGAGTGACTTCCGCGCAGGTCCGAAAAGACCTCTCCTACTTCGGGAATTTCGGGAAGCGCGGCCTCGGTTACGCGGTCGGGAGGCTCCGGAAAGAGATCCGCCTCATCCTGGGGCTGAACCACCGCTGGAGGGTTGCGCTCGTCGGGGCGGGAAACATGGGCTCGGCGCTCTTCGCCTACAAGGAATTCCGCCGCCAGGGCTTCGACATCGTCGCCGTCTTCGACGTGAGCGACGACCGCGTGGGGCAGAAGTGGCGCGATCTCACGGTTCGCCACATCGACGACGTGAAGGCGGAGACCGAGCGGCTCTCGCTCGAGATCGGCGTCATCGCGGTGCCCGCCCGAGCGGCGCAGGCTGTGGCCGAGCGACTGGTGACCGCCGGGATGCGAGGCATCCTGAACTTCGCCCATCGCCGCATCCAAGTCCCCGCCCACGTGGCGCTCCGCACCGTGAATCTCTCCATCGAGCTAGAGGGCCTCGCGTTCGCCATCAAGGCGCTCACCGTGAAGCCCGCCCGCATCCGCTCGCCGCGCCGCGGGCCGCCCGCCGCCTAGCGAGGCGCGCGCCTCGCCGATGAATCGCGCCGACCTAGCACTTCTTCTCGTCGCCGCCATCTGGGGCACGACGTTCGCGCTCCTTCGGGATTCCGTCCGCATTCTCCATCCGGTAGACCTCATGGCGATCCGATTCACGATCGGGGCCGTCATTCTCATCCTGCTCTTCCGGAAGCGCGTCTTCCCACTGAAGCGCCAAGCCGTGATCGACGGCGCGTGGCTCGGGCTCTGGCTCGGGGCGGGCTACCTCACGCAGGTGATCGGACTCTCCACGATCTCCGCTTCGCGCTCCGCCTTCATCACGGGGACCTACGTGGCGGTCGTGCCGCTCGTGACGTTTCTCCTATGGCGAACGCGGCCCGGCCTCGCGGAGGTTTTCGGAATTGCGCTCATCTTGGCGGGGCTCTTCGCCTTCTCGGCGGACTCCGGCTTCTCTCTCGCCCCGGGCGACCTCTGGACGCTCGGCTGCTCTCTCACATTCGGCATCCAGATCATCGTCACAAACGTGGTCGTGAAGCGGAGCGATCCGATGGCGCTCTCGGTGATCCAGATCGCGACCGGCGCCGTGCTCGGTTGGATCTTGGTCGCCGCGAAAGGCGGGATCGGAACACCCTTCGCGCAGATTCCCTGGGGAACACTTCTCTATCTCGCCGTCTTCGCCACGGCGCTCGTGATCGCGCTGCAGACCTGGGCGCTCGGACGCACGACTCCCGTGAAGGCAACGATCATGTTCTCGCTGGAGCCCGTCTTCGCGGCGATCTTCGCGGGCCTCTTCTTCGGGGAGCAGATGTCGTCGCGCGAACTAACGGGCGGCGCGCTGATTCTAGCGGGTGTCGCGGTGACGGAATTGTGGGGACACGTGAGCCAGTGGATCGGCTCGAAGCGTGCGGCGGGCTAGCTAGCGTGCCGCGGGTGTTCCGGTGGCCTTCGGCAGGTCGGCCACGAACGCCCGGAATCCTTCGATCAGCGCCTGCGCCAGGGTCGGCGTTTCGGGTAGCGGCTCGATCGGGACTTCCATCGGGGAGCCTTGGCGCGGCAGGAGTAGCCTATTCGGCAGCCGTGAAACGCTGTCGGGGAGCACGTTGTCCGTGGAACTCGCGTAGATCGCGCTCCACGCTTCCGCGCCCGTCTGAAGGTCGTAGAGATTCACGCGCACTCTCGTGTCGCGGCTCGCCGCGCGCGTGCCGAATTGTGGAGACCCCGCGCCATATGCGCCCGTGGCCGATCTCCGGGCCGGCGGCAGGCGAACCGCGTCCTTGTCTACACGCGCGAGGAGCGCGAAGCGGGCGCTCCCGCGAAGGCGTGCCGCCAGGACTCCACGATCGCCATCGGAGAGTTTTCCCGCCGACTGATAGGCCGAGAGAATCCGCCGGTATTGCGAGAGCCCCAGGGAGTCGCGCACCGTATCGGCGGTTCGGAAGGGGAGGTCGGGGCGCGACTCCCGGAGCACCTGCTCCAGCGTCGCGATGAGCGGTGGCCGAATCTGCTCCACTTCATCGATCTTCGTGACGCCGACGATCGCAAGCCCGCCGCTGCGCAGCTCCTCGTAGGTCATCCCGGGCCCGGTCGTGAGCACGGCGCGCTCCGACGCGCAGCCGGCTACAAGTGTCCCGGAGAGCCAGAGAAGTGCAGCGGCGCCGCGGAAAATGCCGTATCGTCCTCGCGTCATGCGCGTGCTCCTGATCGGTTTGTTCGGCCTCGCCGGGACTCTCGCCCGATACGGACTCCAGGGCGGGGTCCAGCGTTTGTCGGGGTCGACGTTCCCATACGGCACGCTCGCGGTCAACGTGATCGGATCGTTCGTGGTGGGCTTCGTGGCGACGCTGACCTTGGAGCGGGTCGTGGTCTCGCAGGACCTTCGGGCGGCAATCCTCATCGGGTTCTGCGGCGGATTCACGACCTACTCGGCATTCGCGTGGGAGACGCTGCTCCTCGCCCGCGACGGAAGTCCGCTCGGCGCCGCGATGAACATCGCCCTTCAGTTGGCACTCGGAATCGGCGCGGCGTGGCTTGGAGCGAGCGCCGCCAGAGTCGCGTAGGGCGCTACCCTTACCTATCCCGATTCCCCCGCGCGGACCGCAGCCTCTAGTGACGATCCGAGTTCGTACCAATCCGCATTCGACATTACGAGCGGGGGCGCCAAAACCGCACGCCGGGCCCCGGCCCCGTGAATGAGCAGGCCCCGCGCGGCGGCCTGCGCGGGAAATCCAAACGCGTTGGTCTCGAACCCCGCCAATGCGCCTAACGTCACGCAACTCGTCCCGGCCGGCTTCGCGGCACCCGTCACAACCGACCGCAGTCGCTCCTCGAATTGCCTCGCACGAAGGAACGCGCCCTCCACTTGCAGCGCCCGAAGCACGGTACGGCCAACCGCGCAGGATATCGGGCTTCCACCGTACGTCTGTTGATGTAGCACGCGCCGCGACACGCCTTCGGCCGACACCGCGAACAACCCGTCCGCCACACGCTCCGCGACTAGAACACCCGCCACCGCCGCAAACCCGGCGCCGGCGCCTTTTCCAAAGACGATGAGATCGGGCGGGTTCGCCGAACTCGGAGCCGCGCCCCCGTCGGCTCCTGACTCCGCGAGTCGTCCGCAGGCGAACATGGCGCCGCAGCGCCCGAACCCGGTCAACACTTCGTCCGCGATCCAAAGCGCGCCCGATGCGTCGCAGGCTTGGCGTCGCCTCGCGAGTTCGTCCGCGGATGGAATTTTGACGCCGAGCCCGGCCACCGCCACCGTCTCCGCGATAAACGCGGCGCTTCCATCGCCGGGCTGGGGCAGTCCGTCATTCCGCGCCCCCAGCGCGCCGACCCAAGGTGCGCGGCGCTCATCCCAACCGGTCACGCCGAGCGCGCCGAGCGTAGCGCCGTGGTAGTGACCGCTCAGCGACCGAACCGCGGTTCGTTCGGGGTGGCCGATCGCTTGCTGATAGGCGATCGCAATCTTGATCGCCGCGTCGACGGCTTCGCTCCCCGACGAGGTGAGAAGAACGCGAACGAAGGGTGCGCCCACGACCTCAAGCAACTCCGCGCGATACGCCTCCGCCTCCTCGCTGTCGAAAGCGGCGGGCCTCGCGTGCGGAAGCCGCTCGGCGGCGCGAGTCATCGCCTCAACGAAATCAGGCCGCGAATACCCGAAGGTCGCGCAGAACGCCCCCGACGTCGCATCGAGATAGCGGCGCCCGTCGCGATCCCAGACATGGCAACCCTCGCCGCGCACGAGCACGGGACGGTCGGGTCCGAGGTGGGTGGAATTCGGGAGAGGCGTGGAGCGCGGGGCCGGGGACATGCCCCGAGGATAGGGAAGTGCGGCGGGCGGCGCTAGCCGCTCGTCGGGACGCGCGCGGCGGCGCGTTGAAGTGCGGAGACCTGCTCGGCGTGGAGGCGGAGCGCCGACGCGAAAAGAAGGCACGATTCGGCGCGGGTCAACTTACGGGTCGACTTCGCCAACGCCTCGAATCCGAAATCGAGCGAAGGGACGGCGGGGCGCGGTTTCACGGTCGCCACTTTCGTGCTGAACTTCCTCCCTTTCGCCCTCGCCACTTTCGCCGCCTTGGTGAGGCGAACGCGCTCGGCTTCGGCCTGCTTTTTCCGGGCGCGGTAGTCGGTGTCCGACTTCGCCTTCGCCTCGGCCAGCGCCTGCTCGGCCGCTTCGTTTCCGGCAAACTGGCGATTGAAATCCAATGCCAGCGCATCGGGCTTGATGGCTCCGAGCGTCCGCGCGCGCGCTGTTCCGCGTTCCAGGCAGCGAAGCAGCAATTCCAGCGCGTCGTCCCGCTCGAGCGTGTCACTGGAATGCTGATTCTGCGCCGCGCTCTGGTCGAGGATCCCCGTGTCGACCAACGCGTCGACCGTGGAGGAGAATTTGTCCTTCGTGAAGGGCGTGGCGAGATGGAACGCACTCACGAGCGCGCGATAGAAGTCGGCGCGTGTGATTTCCGCATCGGGCTCGAAGCGGTCGTGATCCACCGGCATGAGCCCGTCGCGGGAGGCGGCCAGCGCGTAGCGCGCCTGCCAGGTGCCGGGCTCGAGGTCTTCGAACCGGCGCACGTGTGATTCCAAGAACGCCAGCGGATCGACGGTAGGGATCTTCGCGAACGACCGCTCTTCCACGGTCGGCTCGTCTTCCGCGTTCTCTTCCTCGCCTTCCGTGGACTCGACCGGAAGCGACTTCCGCACCTCCAAGTGGAGGTGGGCCGAAGAAGCGCGGCCGGTTCGCCCGACCTTGCCGATCGGCTCGCCCGCCGAGATCGCGTCGCCCCGCTTCACCAAGACCGACCTCGGCGCGAGATGACCGTAGAGCGAGTGGATGACTTCGCCGTTCGGGAGCGTGTGGCGAACGACCACGTAATTGCCCCAGCCGGTCCGCCATTTGTAGGCGGTGCGAAGCCGATAGCCGGTCACGTACGTCCGCTTCCCCTTCACGATCTTGGGAAGTCTCATCTTCTGGCGCTTCTTGTACTTGATCATCGCGTTCGCGTCGGCCACGACGACCACGCCGGAGGCGATGGAGCGGACCTCGGCGCCGCCGCGGCCGTTCGCCAAATCGACGCCGCGATGGATGCGCGTTATCTTTCGCCTTCCGCTTCGAACCGCGAGGTATTCATCGGAGACGTAGAAGCCGCCGCTCTCGCTGGAGCGTCCCTTGGTGTAATCGAGCTCGTCGCCGACCGGATAGACGAACGCCCCGGCGACGGGCGCGTCATCCGCGGCCGCGATCGGGGCGAGAGGCATGGCGGCGAGCATCGCCGCGAGAAGGCTGGCTACTGGGAGGGCCCGACCGGCCGCGTGAAGCAGGCGCCGGGCCTTCAGCATCTACTCGCCTTCCCCGTCCGCACCGAGCTCGGGACGGTTCAGGCCAAAGCGGAACGTCCAGTCGAGGATGCGCCGCGCTTCGGCGAAACGGAGCGCGTTGCTCGGCGCCCCCAGCACGACTGCGGTCACCGCCGCGCCCGTCGGGGTCTCGACGCTTGTGACAAGGCAGTAACCGGCCTCATTGATGAACCCGGTCTTCCCACCCGTGATGCGCCACTTGCTCCGAAGTAGCCGGTTCGTGTTGACCAGGTTGTGCGTCTTCCGGTTCGACGTGAACGAGTAGCTCTGCTTCTGCATGATCGAGCCCACGATCGGATTCGAGGCCGCGGCGTTCAGCAGGCGCGCGACGCCTTCCGCCGTGGCGACATTTTCCTCGCTCAATCCGGTCGGCTCGACGAAGCGGGTGCCGACCAGTCCGAGCGATACGGCCTTCGCGTTCATGCGGCGGACGAACTCGTCGCTCGTGAGGCCGCAGGTGCGGGCCAGCGTCTTTGTGGCCACGTTGTCGCTCGACATGATGGAGGCGTGGATCAGGTCCCGGATGGAGATCTCCTCCCGGGCTCGGATGTGCGAACGGCTGGAGTTCTTCACGTCCTCGGGAAGCACTTCGACCGTCCGCTCCCAATCGGGCTCGGTATCGAGGAGGACCATGGCCGTGACGAGCTTCGTGAGGCTCGCGATCGGCATGACCCGCTCCGGATTCTTCTGGAAGAGCACGCGGCCCGTTCCCGAATCGACAACGTAGGCGGCCTTCACGTGGAGGCGGGGAATCCCGTACGGCGTGACGGCCGGCAGGCGGAGGGCCTGGACCCGGCGGCGCCGGGCCCGGCGACGTCTCCGGGGCGCCTTGGCCCTGGAGGTCGACGAAGAGGCCGCGGCGAGCTGCGTTTCGGCTCCGTTCACCACCCCAACCCCAGCCGCGGGGAGCGCTTCCACAGCAATAGCGGCCGAAGGCGTTTCCAACAGAAACGCCAACCCCAATACCCAAACGATGCGACGAGCCAAAACGGTAGAAATCATGTCGTTTGTGCCCTCAGCCGGACGTCGTCCATGTCGTGCGGTGGAATGAAGGCAAGCAGTTGCCTTCTCCAGAGTTATCGGACTGGGCAGGCCGTTGTGAAGCGGAAACTGTGAAGATTTGGGCTGGAGAGCCCCGTTCCTTCGAGTTTATCACGCCCGGACCGGGGTATCCAAGCGCGGAAGGGCCCCGGAGGGCCCTTCCGACGCCCAGTATGCCAGGTTGGGGGTAGGGCCCCTTAGGGGGGCCCGCCTCCGAATCGCACTATTTCAGTCGTCCGAACGGTCGTTCGAACGGTTCCGGCCGGACTTCCGGAGCTCTTGCTTCAGCGCCTGGAGTTCCTGCTTCAACTCGTCGAGTTCCTGCCGCAGCTGCTGCATGTCCTCGCGGACCTGGGGATCGGGGCTCCTCATGTTCATCCGACCGTTCATCTTCTCGGGTTCCATCTCCTTCATCCGGGCGCGTAGTTCCCTCATCTGCCCTGGATCCATGCCGTCCTGGCCGTGCCCCTGCATTCCGGGCATCCCCATCATCATGTCGTGCGGCCGCTTCTGCATCTCGACTTTGAAGGTCTTTCGGAGGCCGTCGCGCAGCACGACGATGTCCACTTTCGCGCCGGGTTCGAGGTCGCGCACCGCGTCCACGAGTTCGCTCGAATCTCCAACTTTCTGGTGGTTCAGTTCCACGATCACGTCGCCGCGCTTGATGCCGGCGTCATCGGCCGGGCTCTCGTTCTCGACGCGATTCACCAGGGCGCCTTCATCGGTCGAAAGATCGCGCGCCTTCATGAGGGAGCGGGTGATGTCCTGGATTTGTACGCCCAGGTAGGCGCCCTTGGCGTCCGCGCGCTGCATGCGGTTGCGCATAGCCTGCGGCTGGTCGCCGGCTTCATCCTCGTCCTCGCCGCCCGAGCGGTAGACGCGGACTTCTTTCTTGTCGTTGTCGCCCGAATTCTCGTCATCGTCCTTGTCTTGGGCCCAGGCGGGGGCCGTCAGGCCGAGAAAGGCGAGGGAAAGTGCCACTGCCAGGAGCCCGCGCCCCGGTCGCAAATACCGTTCAATAATCATTTTGACCCTCCATGTGAAGATTACCGGTGGGATCCGGCTTGCCTCCCGCTGTGCGATACCCGCCGAAACTCGAGCGGGTTCCAATCGAATACCGGGAATTGCCGGGCTAGCGGGAGGGCGCGAGGTGAAACGTGTCGCAGCCGCGGGGGCGAGCCCCCACCTGGCCGCACGTCGAGCGGAGGGCGGGACTCAGGTCGCGGAGGTCGAAGTTCCCCTTCGCCGCGTCGCAGAAGAGGGGATCGCCGACCAGGGTGTCCGCGGAGGGAAGGCTCCCGAGCGCCACCCCGCTCGGGTCGTGGATCAGGTTGCACTGGTAGCGCGGCGAAGACTCCACGCCGGCCATCGCCAGCTGCTCCTTTCCTTCCACCACGAAGATGTTTTTCAAGATCTCGGGAGAACTCTTCACCGCGAAGATCGTGGCTCCCGAGCCGTCGGTGGTGTTCTTGTAGAAGGTGTTCGAAGTGAGCGTGGGATTGATGTTCGCATCGATCCGGCCGAGGATGCCGATCGCCGCCCCGCCCGCCGTCGCATGATTCCGGGCGAAAATATTGAAGCCGAGGAGCAGCTGCGACACATCGGCGTGGAGCGCGCCCGCCTGGGCCGCCCGATTCTCCGTGAACTCGGAGCGCGACATCGTTAGAAACGCGCGGTTGATGGCGGCCACGCCGCCGCCCGCCACGGCGGATGAATTGCGAACGAAGGTGCAGTTCACGATCGTGAGCCGCGAGGAGTCGGCCAGCACCGCACCGCCGACGGTCTCGTCGGCGCGGTTCTCCTCGAAGCGGCACTGACGGAGCGGCACCATGAGCTCGCTTCGATCGAGGGAGATGGCGCCCCCTCCGTCGCCCTTGTTCCGGAAGAATTCGGAGCGAACGATGAAGCCGGTGGTCTGATGGAGTTGAACCGCGCTGCCGAGATTCTCCGTGAAGCGGCAATCGGCGATCTTGATCGTGGTGGACTGCCAGAACGAAACGGCCGACTCCCAGTTCTTCGTGAAGTGGCAGTAGTCGATGGAGAAGTTGGAGTCGCGGACGGCGTAGACACCGCCGCCGGAGACCGCCTTTCCGCCGCGGATGCCGAAGCCGATGAGACCGCCTCCGTTTACCCCCTCCACATGGACGACGCGCACGGAACCGCCGCCGTCGAGGATCGTGCTCTCGGGGCCCGCGTCGCCGAAGAGGACGAGCGGCTTTCGAATCGTGAAGGGGCCGCGGTAGACGCCACGGGAAACCCAGATCGTATCCCCCGGCGAGGCGGCGTCGATGGCGGCCTGAAGCGTGCGGTGCTCCTTCGGGACGAAGCGGCGGTGCGCGTCGGCCTGCGTCGGTGCGAGGAGAGCGAGCGCGGCGAGGAGCGCGATCAGCGCGGGAGCGCCCGCGGTGAAGCGCGCCACGAAATTCCGCCGGTCAAACCGCATGGGCTTCCTCCGCCGGAAGGTCGCCGGCTAGGACGAGGACGTAGTGATCGGGGGTGAGATAGCGGCGCGCCGCTTCGGCCACCGCCTTTCTCGTGACACCGCGAATGAGCGCCTCGTAGCGCTCGAGGTAATCGGCGCCAAGACCGTAGAGCTCCATCGAGAGCACCTGCGCCGCGACCCCCGAGTTGGCCTCGAGCCGTACCGGGAAGACGCCGGTCAGGTATCCCTTCGCCGCGTCCATCTCCTCGTCCGTCGGACCGTCGTCGTGAAGGCGGCGCACCTCGGCCAAGATCGATACCACGCAGCGCTCCGCGTTCGTCGGATTGGTGCCGGCTCGAATCTGGAAAGGGCCGGCGCCGACGCCGGGATGGAGCATGGAGTACACGCCGTATACCAACCCCTGCGCGTCCCGAAGGTTCTCCATGAGGCGGCTCGAAAGCGAGGCGCCCCCCAGAACGTAGTTCGCCATCATGACCGCGTCGTAGTCGGGGGCGGTCCGAGCGACGCCCGGAAACGCCATGACCACATCGGCCTGGGAGCGCCCCGGCATGCCGACGACGCGGCGCATCGCGCTGGCCGGTGCCGGCGCGGCGGGAATCTCGAAGCCGAGCGGCCCCGCGGGGGCGGCCCATTCACCGAAGGCGCGGGTCACGGCCTTGAGCGCCTGATCCGGCGTGAGGTCTCCCACCATGGCGAGGATCACGGCGTCGGGGCGGTAGCGCTTGCGGTGGAATTTCACGATGTCGTCGCGACCGATCGCGCGGAGCGAGGCCTCGGTTCCGCCGCGGCTTTCGTGGAGCGGATGACCGACGGGGAAAAGGAGTTCACCTGCGCGCCGTGCCGCGACGCTCGAGGTCGTCGCCTCCGCTTCGCGCACGTCGTTCAGGAATTCGGCGCGAATCTTCTCGATCTGTGCCACGGGGAAGATCGGACGGCGGAGCGCGTCCGCCGCGATTTCGAGCACCGCGTCGAGATCTTCGGCGAGCATGGTGGCGCGAATGGAAACGGTCTCGGAACCGCCGTCGAAATGGAGCGACGCGCCGATGTCCTCGATGGCGGAGGCCATGGCGAGTTCGTCACGCGTTTCCGTTCCGAGGTCGAGTAGCGATGCCGTGAAACGCGCGAGGCCCGAGCGCGCGCCCGGTGCGGCGGCGTCCGCGTTGTCGTAGAGAGCGCCCGCTTTCACGAGCCCCTGGATCGAGATCGTCGGATTGGAGTGGTTCTCTCCCACGAGGAGGATCAGTCCGTTCGGCAGCGTGAGGCGCGTGGTGCGGGTCATGTGGCTCACGCGTCACCTCCCGCCGTCGCGGCGGTGCCGGCGGCTCCACCATCACCATCGGAGTCCGGCGGATCGAACCAACCGACGGTCCGCGCGTCGTCATGTAAGTAGGTAGTCGCCACCCGCTGCACATCCGCCGCGGTCACCGCGCGGATCGCGGCCGGGTATTCCTCCAAATAGCGCCATGACGCGATCGTCTCGTAGTAGCCCAACTGGTGCGACAGGCTCTGGATCGAATCTTTCGAATAGAGGAATCCCGCCTCGACCTGTTTCTTCGCGCGGCGGAGTTCGACTTCGGTGATCGGTTCGGTGCGAAGTCGCGCCACCTCGTGAAGCATGGCCGCTTCCACCTCGGCGAGCGAACGCTCGGGCGCCGCGGTCGCGAGCGCGATGACGAGGAAGGGGTCGCGCGCCGACTCGTTCGCCGCGTCAGCCTCCGTGGCGAGCCCGGTCTCCACGAGCGCGCGATGAAGGCGCGAGGTCCGCCCATGGCCGAGGATGAGCCCCAGCACATCGAGCGCGTGGGAGTCGGGGTGAGCCATGGCGGGGTTACGCCACGCGGCGATGACGAGACGTATGTCGCCCGGCTTCCGAAGGCGGAAGCGGCGCTCTCCCTGCTGTGGGCGCTCGGTCGTCGTCACCGCCAGCGGCAGCTCGCTCGACGGGATGCCTGCGAACCAGTGCCGGACGCGCTTCAGCGCCTCTTCCCGGTCGACGTCACCGACGACCACGACGATCGCGTTGTTCGGCGCGTAGTGCGCGCGGTAGTAGCGGCGGATCTGCTCGGTCGTGATGGCTTCCACGTCGCTTCGCCAGCCGATCGTCGGCCAATGGTAGGGATGCGCCTGAAACGCGGTGGCGAACGTCTCCTGGTAGATCCCGCGGTGCGGGTTGTCCTCGTTCCGCTCTAGTTCCGAGCGGACCACGGTCATTTCCAGGCGATGCTCTTCTTCGGGAATCGTGGCGTTCACCATCCGGTCGGACTCAATCTCCATGGCGAGTTCCAACTGGTCGCTCTTGAGCGTCTCGTAGTAGCAGGTGTAGTCGAGCGAGGTGCCGGCGTTGAACGAGGCTCCGATCCGCTGCAGCGTGCGCGCGATCTCGCCCTTTCCGAAGCGCGGCGTCCCCTTGAACATCATGTGTTCGAGAAGATGCGAGATGCCCGTGATGCCGGCGCTCTCGTTTCGCGAGCCGACGCGGTACCAGACCGCGAAGGAGACGACCGGCGCCAGGCGGACTTCCTGGATCAGGACCTTGAGTCCGTTCTCCAGCGTCGTTTCGAATACTTCGGAATGCGCGGCTTGGATCACGTCAGCTCCTTCGGGTCAGCGCCGCGACGCTCTCGATGTGCGCCGTGTGCGGGAACATGTCGACCGGGCGGACCCATTCGAGCCGGTAGCGCTCGGCGCAGAAGAGCGCGAGATCGCGGCCGAGGGTGCTCGGATTGCAGGAGACGTAGACGAGGCGCGGAGCGCCCAATTCGATGAGACGGCTCACGACGCCGGCGTGAAGCCCGACGCGTGGCGGATCGACGAGCACCGCGTCGAACGAATCGAGATCGGGCGCCGGGCGCGGTGCTACGGCGGGTCCGAGCCCGAAGCGATCGCGAAGCAGATCCATCGCGTCGCCGGTCCAGAAGCGGGCATTCACGATCCCGTTTCGCGCCGCGTTTCGCTCGGCGTCGCGCACGGCGGCCCCGTTCGATTCGATGCCGATCACCTCGCGGGCGCGCCGCGCCAGGGGGAGCGTGAAGGTGCCGGTGCCGGAATAGAGGTCGAGGATCCGCTCGTTCCCCGTGAGCGCGAGCCCTTCGAGCGCCGTTTCGAGAAGCCGCTCCGCCTGCTCCGTGTTCGTCTGGAAGAAGGAGGCGGAGGAGATCTCGAAGGTGAGCCCCGCCAGCGTCTCTTCGATGCGGTCGCTTCCGGAAAGGACTCGCTCCTCGTCGCCGCTCGCCACCGACGAGAGACGACGCGTCGTGTTGAGGAGGACGCTTCGGACCGAAGGGAAGCGCTGTCGCATCTCCGCGGCCCACGTTTCAAAGAGCGGATGCTCATCGCTCGCGACGAGGTTCACCATCACCTGCCCCGTCTTCGCCCCTTCCCGCACCACCAGAAATCGAAGTAGCCCCTCCTGTCGCCGCGTGTTGTACGGCGTGAGCCCCGCGGCCCGGGCGCGCTCGCGCACGAAACCGACCAGCGCGCTCGAGATCTCGCTTGCGATGTGGCAGCGCTCGAGATCGAAGGGACGATCGAAGATCCCGCGGCGGTGGAGGCCGAGCGTCAGTTGCCCGTCGAGGTCTCGGCCGAAGGAGTACTCCATCTTGTTTCGATATCCGAACCGGTTCGCCGCCGGGACGATCGGGCGGATCGTCGTTTCGAGCCCGCCGAGATGCTTCAGGCAGTCGGCGACCTGCGACTCCTTGTGCTTCAGCTGCTCTTCATAGGAGAGATCTTGAAACCGGCATCCGCCGCAGACCCCCACGTGCGTGCAGCGCGGCGTCACCCGGAGCGGTGACGGTGCGAGGATCTCCTCCGTTCGGGCCTCCGCGTAGTGCGGTTTCCGCTTCGTGACGCGGGCCAGCACGCGATCGCCCGGAAGGGCGCCCTCGATGAAGATCACAAAGCCGTCCACGCGGGCGAGCGCCTTCCCTCCGAACGCCAGATCGGCCACCTCCAACTCCACGGCTTCGCCCTTCTTGAAGGGGCGGATGGAGGGGCGCGGGGGCTCGGGCGTGGCCGGAGAGGGAACGGAGGTCATCCGCCCAGTTTACACCAGGGGCCGAAACCCCAGAAACCGCTTGGGAAGCGCCACGTTGAGGCCGATTTCTTCCCGCATGGAACCCCGCTCCAATCTTCGGGCGCCGACGATCTCGCTTGGCGTTCGGGTCGCCGCCTTCACGACGCTCAGCGTGCTCACCGCCATTCTCCTCTCGGCTCTGGTGCTTGAGATCTCCGGGCGGGCGGAGGCGCGTGGTGCGGCCGACGAGCAACTGGGACGCGCCCGTAGTCTGGCCGTCGGCCGGCTCGCGCGCGATGGCGAAGGGCTTCGCCGCCTCGCCGCCACCGTCTCGCGCGATCCCAAATTCTTCGCGCTCCTCGCACTTCGGCGCTCGGAGCGGACCGCCACCTTCCGCCAGTCGCTGGAAGGGGTCATTCGCGAATTCCAGGCCGACGCGAACGTCGAGATCTTCGACGTCACCGACGAATGGGGTGCGACCGCCGCCGCCTCCCAGCGTCCCGCGGCCCCCGAGCCGAGCCAAGGCGCCTCGCCGCTCGTTCGCCAGGCGCTGGCTGGCAAGGGGGCGCTTGGCTTCCGCCTGGAGGGAGGCCGGCTCTATCGCATCGCCGTGGTACCGGTCATGGCGGGAGGCGCCGCCGCGGTCGGAACGCTGACGCTCGGATCGCGCGTCGATGAAACGTTCGCCGGTGCGATCCGCTCCGCCACGGGGGTCGATGTCCTTCTATTGGCGGGCGAGATCTCGGCGTCGGGCGATACGCGTGCCGCGGCCCGGCCGATCGTGACCACGCTCTCCGACGCGGGCGCGCGCTCCGTGCTCGAGACGATCGGCGCGGCACGGCTCGTCGAGGCGCGAGGGAAGGCACCGCGCGGACGGATGGTATCGATCGCCAAGGCGCCGGCCGTCGCGATCGACGTTCCGCTCGGCGGCGGTACGGAAGGGGGCGCGGCACGGCTCCTTCTCGTCGCCCCGGTGGCGCTCGACGCAGGATTGGCTCCGCTTCGGGGGACGCTCCTCCTCGCGGGTGCGGTGGCGGCAACCATGGTGCTCTTCGCCGGATTCTTCGCGGGGCGGAAGCTCTCGACTCGGTTGCGGCGAATTCGCGCCGCCGCGCGCGACGCGAGCCAGGGAGAATGGGAAACGACGCTCCCCGCCGTGGCCTCCGACGAGGTCGGGCTTCTCACGTCCGAGTTCCACGCGATGCGTGAGTCGCAGCGCCGGGAACTCGCCCGTCTCAACGAGAGCGACGGGATGAAGTCCGACTTCCTTGCGGTTACCGCGCAGGATCTTCTGATGCCGGTGGAAGAGATTCAGAAGGCGGGCACGGCGATGGCCGCGAACAATGCCAGGGCGCTGGGGCCGGACGGCCTCCGGCATCTCCGTGTCATTCGCGGCGGAGCCGAAACCCTCAGCCGGATGGTTCACGATCTAGGTGGCGCACGCGTGGTGTCGACGCATCTGACCGTGGTCGAGCCGGTGTGGGAGGAGACGGAGGACGACGACGAAGTCGAAGCGACGCTCGAGGTCGTGGCTTCGGAAGCGAACTTCCAGCCGGCGCTGCCGACTCCGGAGGTGAAGGCGGTGGACGAAGTCCCGCCTCCGCCCCCGGCCCCGGTGGACGTCGCCGCGCTGGTTGAATCGGTGGCGGTGGACCTCATCGTTGCAGCGGCCGAGCGGGGTATTGAAGTCGATATGGCGATCGAGCCAGACCTCATTCACCCCTCCGCGTCTGCAAACGGTCTTCAGACGTCGCTCCGGGAATATGGAGCGAGCACCATTGCCACCCTTTCCCCTGGGTCTGTCCTCTCCTTCGCCGCCCTGCGTACACCCGTGGGAATCGTGGTCCGCGCACTTGGCGGCGCCACGCCGTTCGAGGTAACGCTCCCCGTTCCCTCCCCTAGTAACGGGGCCCCCGACCTCCCGGAAGCCAGCTGACCCCCCTCTGCAGCCCCGAACCGACAAGTCCGCAAGACATTTGTAGTCATCTACAGACGACACATTTAGATCGTTGCAAAATAACGATTTAACTGGCAAACCCAAGGATGCCATCGAGAATAGACAGTATCAGATGACAGTCTGACCCCTGCGCCGCCCTCCAGCCTCGCAATCTGCAATCCAGATAATCTCAACTCCATCAATGGGTTACCTGAAACTTTCATGCCTCGCCGTGCAAATGGCACGACGGCTGCTTTAGCCTACTGCCGTAAGGCGCTCGCAAAGGCGAGCACGAAACGAGAAGCAAGAAACCACAAACCAACGAGGTGTCCAATGCTCGCACTCATCGTCATCGGAATCTTCGTCTCCTTCGGTCCCATCGGCGGTGGCAAGGCTGGTTGGTAAGTAGGTCGGACGAGAACGAAGCAACGAAGACAAGTCGCTCCCCAGTAACCAGGAACAGAACCAATCGACCCGGAAGGAGGTGCCAAAGTGTTCGCGACTCTGATGATCATCGGAATGTTCGTCTCACTCGGCAAGGCCGGCTGGTAAGCCGCCACTGAAAAAAAGCAGAAAGCCCCAAGTGCAGTGATCCTGCCGCGCCATCTTCCTCCGGGAAACGGCGCGGTCTAGGACGAAGGGCCACCGGTCACCCCCGGGTGGCCCTTTGTCTTGGGTGCGCGGAATGGAGTCCTGGGGGACGGCTGACGCAGCGGTGGGGGTGTGTTACCGTGGCTCGTCGTCCCCAACACCCTCTCCATCCGGAGATCCGCGCCAGGTGAGCAAGCGTTCTCCCGCCGAACTCGGGCCGATGCTCGAGTGCGACGTGCCGCCCGAAATGCCGGTGCTCCCCCTCATGAGCACCCTCGTTTTCCCGCTTGGCGTCACTTCGATCCAAATCCGCGTGGAGCAGTCAAAAGCGCTCCTCAAAGACCACGCCGACCCCGACACCCTGATCGCTCTCGCCTATAGTCCAGCCACCCGCGAGCAGGACATCGTCCCCGACGACCTGAGCAAGGTCGCCTTAGCCGCCCGGGTGATCCGAATTCTCAACATGCCGGGCGGCAATCTCCAGGTCACGCTCGAGGGGCTCCGGCGCGTGGCGATCGTCGAAATTCTTCGGCGGGAGCCCTACATCATGGCGCGCGTCTCCTGCCCGGTCGAAGCGATCGGCGATCCGATGGAAGTCCAGGAGTTCATCGTCCGGATCTTGAAGTCGCTCCGCGTCCTCGCCCAGCTCGACACCTCGTATCCGCCCGAACTCGACAACATCTTCAGCATGAATCTGGGCGACCCGGGGCTCTTCGCCGACACGGTCGGCTCGCTGGTCCGCTTCCCGGTCGAGACGAAGCGGCGGATCCTCGAGGAGCTCGACATCATCCGACGGCTCACGATCGTGGCCGAGGGCCTCGACGCCGAAATCGCGCGCCTCACGGTGGCCGAGGACGTGGTTCGGCGGACGACCGTCCAGATGGAGAAGAGCCAGAAGGAGTTCTTCCTCCGCCAGCAGTTGATGGAGATCCGCCGCCTCCTGGGCGAGGACGATCCGCAAGAGATGCTGGTCCGCCAGATTCTGGAGCGCGCGGGGAGCCTCGGGCTACCGTCGCACGTCCGGTCGGTGGTGCAGGAGGAGACGAACCGGCTTCGCTACCTCGGCCCCTCCTCGCAGGAATCGGGCGTCGTTCGAAACTATGTCGACTGGCTCCTGGCGCTCCCCTGGGCCCACCAGAAGTTGCCCGCCATTCAATTGGAGGACGTGGCGCGGAGCCTCGACGAGGAGCACTACGGGCTCGAGAAGGTGAAGGAGCGGATCCTCGAGTATCTCGCCGTCCTGAAACTGAAGAACGACATGCGCGGCCCGATTCTCTGCTTCGCCGGCCCTCCGGGAACGGGGAAGACCTCGCTCGGCGCATCCATCGCGAAGGCGATGGGGCGCGCATTCGTCCGGATGAGCGTCGGCGGCTTGCGCGACGAGGCGGAAATCCGCGGCCATCGCCGCACCTACATCGGCGCTCGCCCCGGAAAGATCCTCCGCTCCTTGCAAGAATGTCACTCGAACAGTCCCGTCTTCATGATCGACGAGATCGACAAGATGGGACAGGACGGCACGGGCGATCCGGCGGCGGCGCTACTCGAGGTGCTCGATCCCGAGCAGAACCAGCATTTCGTCGATCATTACATCGAGCTGCCGTTCGATCTCTCCGAGACGCTCTTCATCACGACGGCGAATGTGCTCGACTTCATTCCACCGGCGCTGCTCGACCGCCTGGAGGTCATTCCGATCTCGGGATACCTGGAGGAGGAAAAACTTCAGATCGCGCGAAAGCATTTGATCCCGCGCGAGGCTCGAGAGCACGGCCTGGCGGAGATCGACCTCGACTTCGAGGACGCGGCGCTCTTGAAGATGATGCGCGAGTACACGCGCGAAGCGGGCGTACGCCAGTTGGAGCGCGCCATCGACACGTTCTGCCGGAAGTCGGCGCGCCAGCGAACCACGGGCTTCACGGGTTCGTGGCGCTACCGGGTGGAAGATGTCGAACCGATTCTCGGGCCCCCTTTCTTCACGCCCGAAATGGCGGAGGGAAAAGCCGAAATCGGAGTCGCGACCGGCCTCGCCTGGACCACCACCGGCGGCGACCTCCTCCTCATCGAGGCGCTCAAGATGCGTGGAGCCGGGCGAGTCATCGTGACGGGTCAATTGGGAGACGTCATGAAGGAGTCGGTGCAGGCGGCGCACTCCTACACGCGCGCCCGCGCGGAACTCCTCGGGATCTCGCCCGATCTTTTCGACGAGTACGACCTCCACATCCACTTCCCGGAGGGAGCGGTTCCGAAAGACGGTCCATCGGCCGGGATCACGATCGTGATGGCGATCGCATCCGCCTTGGCCGACGCGCCGCTTCGAAACGACGTGGCGATGACCGGAGAGGTGACGCTGCGTGGGAAGGTTCTCGCCGTCGGAGGACTGCGTGAAAAGGTGATGGCCGCCTATCGCGCGGGAATTCGGACGGTCGTCTTCCCGGCCGACAATCAGAAGGACCTCGTGGAGATTCCGGAGAGTGTCCGAAGCGCGATGAAGTTCCTTCCGGTCGCCACCGTGGACGAGGTCTTTCAGCACGCCTTCGTTGGAGTCGCCGAGCGGATCGCCGAGTTGGAGGCGAAGCAGGCCGCCGCCCTCGCCCGGAAGAAGAAGGCCCGGGCGAATGCGGCGAAGATGAAGAAGCAGGCGGCGCGGGCTCGCGTCGCGAAGATCGAAAAGAAGAGTAAGACCCGCGGCCGCCTCAGGCGCGCGGCCAAGAGCCGGTAGCCCTACCACCGACCTCACGCGGCGAGAGTGCCGTCTCCGCCACGATCCACCCTGAAAGCATGACGAACGGCGCCCGCAAGTCGGCGGCCGGGAGCCACTCGAAATAGGCGTACGCCTGACCCGCCACGAACGCCACGAAGAGCGCCGCCCGCCAGAGAAGTCCGGGCGTCATCCGCTTCTCCCACTCGCGTCGCGCGATCCATCGGTGAAGGACTCCCATGTAGAGCGCCGTGCCGAGAAGCACGCCTTGCGAGGGATCGAGCCGCCACTCGGCGGGAGCGAGTCGGACCATCGTCATTCCCAAGAGGAAGGAGACCGCGGCGGCGGAGAAGATCCGTGCGCGCATCGCCGCCTCATTTCTGCATGGCCGCGGCGCCGCAACTGATGGCCGCGACCGCCGTGCCGCCCGCGCAACCGATCGCCTCGTGGTACGGCACGGTCGGCGCGATCTGGTTCGAGATCGCGATACCCTGGGAGCAGAGTTGTGGCCCGAGCAGCTGGAAGCAGCTCAAGAATTTCTCCCTGTTGAGCCGCTCCGGCGAGAGGAGCGGTGAGCCCGGCGCCGGCGCCATCCGGAGATCAGCCTCACGCATCCAGCCGTGCGCGCCTCCGATGGTGATCGATTCGAAGCCCACTTCGTCGGCTCTCGGGTCGCGACCCCACAAGAGTTCCGCACTCGAGACGGCCGATTCCCCCTCCGACTCGAGGAGCGAAATGAACGTGGCGTGCGTCTCATCGCCCCCCGTCGTGAAAGGGAGGATGGTGATCGTCACCACGTGCCCACGCGCGCTTCGCCCCACGGCGCGGAGCGCGTACTCCGCCTTGTAGGCGAGGCGATCGGCCCCCGCCTCCTCCAACACGCGGCGAATCAGGGGATGTGCGGCCGCGGTCGCGGCCGCGGCGGAAACCTGGCTTCGATCGGAGACCCACGATGCCTCCCTCGCGAGCGTCGCGCTCTCTCCCGCTGTGGGGATCTCCGGAGCGGCGAGGCGATTTCCTCCCTCGCGACTGCACGCTCCCAGCAGAAGCGCGAGGGGAAGAACGAACGCGACCACGATGATTCGCTTCATGACGGCACCTCCCTGATTCGGTGAGGCGCGCGGGCGGGAAGTCGGAAGGCTAGGGCATGGCGGGGGAGAGCATGGATCGTTCCCGGTGATGTGGCGAAACCATGGCGTCGGGCGAGGGAGTTACGAATGGCCCGCGGAGTTCGGGAGAGGTTCGCGGCGTCGAACGTCCGACGGCGTCGAAGGGTGAGGCGCTCGAGCTCCGGTCGCTAGCGAAGTACGGGGACGTTGTGGCTGATGGTGAATGCCACGCCGTAGTCGGTGTCCTTCACGTCGGTCGGCTTCTTCCGCGAGACGCGCGCGATCCGACCCTCGAGCGCCATCGTCATGCCTCTGAGTCGCGGGAATCGCTGGACCGCCAACTGCACACGGCCCGAGACGAGTTCTTCCTCGACACCGCGTGTTTCGAGCTTCCGATCGTTGTAAACGAGGTACGGCGTCACGGTGAACTGGTTGGCTACCGCTTCCCAGCGAAGTTCGAAGGTCGCGTTGAGGCTCCGGTCCGTCAGATCGAGATCGACGTGCTTGTCGTCTTCGACCCCGAGGGCGAAGGTGCTCGTCATTCTTCCGGGATGGCGGCGCGTCGTCATGGCGCTGCCGGCGATGACTTTCCGCTTCGCGGCCACGCCGAGATCGTCGGTGAAGAGCGCTACGTCGACGCGCGCGCTCGTCCGGCCGCCGAGCGGCTCCGCGGCGGTGAACTCGCTCGAGAGACGCTTCTCGGTCAGATTGGTCTGGGCGCCGCGATGGTGGATTCGGACGAGGATCGGCGTCACGGCGGCGGAGGGGCCGAGCGAAAGCCGCGTCCCGAGCGCGAGCCGCTCGACCGACACGTAGGGCACGCCGCCGTACGAGCCGGAGGGCGTGACGATGGGGCCGATCCGCGCGTCGGGCTCTTCGAAACGGTA
>JANMQV010000160.1:0-4437 GCA_031370645.1 Candidatus Eiseniibacteriota bacterium
CGCTTCGAATCCCGCCGTCGAGGGTTCGAAGCGCTCGGTCGGGACGTGAAAAAACTCCTCTCGTTCCTCGATGCGGCGGTCTTTGATGAGAAATGTTCCCTGGCGGGTCCACACGAGGCCGTTGATGGCGAAGTTACGCTGCCCCGTTTCCTCGAACAGCTCTCGACTCAGCGCAGCGATCGAATCCTCGTGGGGATTAACTCGACCCCCGGGCGTGATCCAGAGTTCGCGCTTCCATCCCCGAATCTTCATCAGCAGAATGAGCCCCTCGGGGGTGAGGAGCAGCGCACGCGCGCAGTGCTGCAACGGCGCCTCCGAGATTCGGCCGAACTACTTCCGGCTCACCAGCGACTGAAAGTCCGTGACGACTTCGATCGTTCCGACCGTCAACTGGGGCGGCGGGATCGTGAGGGCGAATTTCTCGCCCGTCGCGTCCACCGACCATGAGGTAGCGCCGAAGGCCGACGATTTCATCGGCAGCAGAAAAAGGGAGTGCGGCGTCCCGGCCCGGAATCCGGCCGTCGTGTCGATATCCACCGACATTAAGCGGCCGTCGGTTCCCTCGAAGACGAGTTCGCGACCGCCCTTCGTCCATCGAGGAAAGATTCCGAGCGTCGTTGAGACCTGCCACCTGCCGGGCGTCCCGGTCAGACTCTGCACATAGACTTGCACGTCGCGAGCCGTTCCGAACGCGTACGCGAGCCAGCGGCCGTCCGGAGAGATTTGTGAGTGCCCTCCGACGAGCGTGGAGTCGGCCAGCGGCCGCCATTCTCGGGCAGCTCCCTCCGTCGGCGAGGCGAAAAGTTCGCCGTTACTCGTGCCCGTCAGGATCCGCGATCCAGCGGAGGCCCACTGCCACAGGAGCAGCATCGGCCTGGGCGGAACCGGCACGGAGTCCTGCCCGCCCAATCCGTCCGCCGATAGGATTTGGATCTTCGCGTCGCCGGCCTCGGGAAGCAGGGCATAGGCGAATCGCTTGCCATCGGGGGCCCATTCCGGGCTGCTGGCATGACCGTTCGTGAACGTGAGTTTCGTGTTGGTTCCGCGGATGAGATCGAGCACGCTGATGTCGCCCGCCGCGATGGCGCCGGTGCCGCGTTTCTCGAGGAGGAGGGAGCGGCCGTCCGGCGAAAGTCGAGGGTTGGCGAGCGTGCCCGACGCGATCGCTTCTCCCACGAAAGCTCCACGCCGGTCCGCGAGCCTCAACGTGCGATTCTCCCCTAGGGGGAGCCTGGCGAACGCGAACACCCCGCTCGGTGAAATCGAGTAATGACCGCGGGCGCCGCCAACGCGCAAGTCCTCGACAAGCGGGATCGCCTGGCCGACGAGTTCACCTTTGCCCATGTCGAGTTTTCGCGCCATGAGCGTCGTGCCGCGCACGTAGAGAACCCACCCGCCCGGCGCGTATTCGACGCGTCCGTCCGATTCGCCCAGGAGTTTCGACGTGAGCGATCCGATCTTCCCGAGCCGGATCTTCGCCTTCTCGGTGCCCAGGCCCGTGTAGGCGAGGAACAGAAAGTGTTCCCCATCCGGGAGGAAGTGCGGCCACGTGTGCCCCACTTCCCCCGCCGCTCGGTCGAGCGTCGTGGCGGGGCGTAGTTCCCCACCGCCGGCCGGAACGTATCGAAGGGAGTCCGTTCGCCGGCCGTCCATGAGGATCAACCCTTTCGATCCCCAACTAAGATCAGCCCCGCCCGCCGCCTCGCAAATGACGACGGGCGTGCCGCCGGTGATGGGCAGGCGCTTCATCTTTCCGTCGGCGATGAACGCGATCTCACGGCTGTCGGGTGACCAGTAGGGGCGAACCAGCCCCTCGCTGCCCGGAATGAACCGCGGCACGATCTCGTCCATGCCGCGGATGTAGGCGTTCGCGCTGTTCGTGGAATCGATCACACTGAAGACAAGGTAACGGCCGTCCGGCGAGACTCGGGGCCACAGGCTATCCCTGCTGCCACGAACGGCCGTGTCGGGCCGGAAGCGGTAGACCGGCTTCGGAGCCGTGGCGCGCGGGTAGAGGTAGGCGGCGGCGGCGATGGCCGCGAGGACGGCGACGGCGGCGATGGCCCAGGGGAGCGGCGAAGCGCGACGGGCTCTCGCGCGGGCGCCGGCGAACGTTGAAGCGTCGCCCGGGAGCGGCGTCTGCGGCGCGAAGGCGCCGCTCGTGGTCGACAGCCCCGCGGCTTCGGCGATTCCTCGGAGTTGCAGTTTGACGTCGTGCGCGGTCTGAATTCGCTCTTCCGGATCCTTGGTGAGGCAATTGCGGATGAGGCGGTCTAACCCTTGCGGCGCCGCGCCCGCGAAGGCGGCGGAGGCGGAGCCCGAGGGAATTTCGGCGATCGGCGCCGGTTCGCGCTCGAGAATCGCGGCGATCAGCGAGGCCTGGCTTCGGCCCTCGAACGCGCGGCGTCCGGTCGACATTTCATAGAGCACGCAGCCGAGCGCCCAGATGTCGCTTCGCGCGTCGGCCTCGGCTCCTTCCAACTGCTCGGGCGACATGTACTGGAACGTGCCGAGGAGCGTTCCCTCGGCGGTGAGCGCTTGGCCGATCGTGGGCGAGTGCGTGAGCGTAGCGCCCGCGTGGCTCGAAGCGGTGCCGGGCCCCGCAAGTCCGGTGGCGCGCGCGAGACCGAAGTCCATCAACTTGGCGCCGCTCTTCGTGAGCATGATGTTGCCGGGCTTCAGATCGCGATGAATCACGCCGGCGCGATGCGCGCGGTCGAGCGCGTCGGCTACTTGCGCGCCGATCCGGAGGAGTTCCGGAGCGGGAATGGCGCCACGCCCGATCCTGACCGCGAGCGTATCGCCCTCGACCAACTCCATCACGAGGTAGGCGGTCTCGCCTTCGGTGCCGACGTCAAAGAGCGTGCAGATGTTCGGATGATTGAGCGAAGAGACCGTCTTCGCCTCGCGTTCGAAGCGCGCGCGGATTTCGGGCTGTGAGGAGAGGTGATCGGGCAGAACCTTCACGGCCACGTCGCGCCCGAGGCGCGTGTCGCGGGCGCGATAAACCTCTCCCATGCCGCCGGCGCCGAGCGCGGAGAGGATCTCGTAGGGTCCTAGTTTGGTGCCGGGTTCGAGGGCCATGGGGCGGGAGAATAGCACGACTAACGGTTTGCGTGACAACCCTAGGAACCGCACAGATTCGAGTGGAGTGTAGACGCGAACTCTTGACATAGCACGATATCCCGGCTATCGTGCTATTGTATGATTCGGGGGTTTCGTGGGGCGGGGACAGAGGACATCTTCAACGGGCTGAGCACCAAGGCGGCCCGGCGAGTATGCCCTGTTGCCCTCTGGCGAATCGCTGCGAGGAAGCTTGATTACTTGGACGCGGCGACGCGCCTGGAGGATCTTCGGGTGCCACCAGGCAATCGACTCGAAGCCCTAGGCGGCAACCGACGTGGACGTCACAGTGTTCGAATCAACGACCAGTACCGAATCTGCTTCATTTGGGAACTTGCTGGCCCCAAGGAGGTGGAAATTGTCGACTACCACTGAGAAGGCCTTATGATCCGAATCCCGACTCACCGCGCTCCAGTTCACCCTGGCGAAATGCTGCTCAAGGAGTTCCTCGAACCGTTGGGAGTCACCCAGCGCGACGTCGCGCGGGCTATTCGTGTTCCCTACCAGCGGGTCAACGAGCTGATCAACGGCCGCAGAGGCGTCACGCCTAGTACGGCTCTCCGCCTTGCGCGGTACCTCGGGACGACTCCCGAGGTCTGGCTAAACCTCCAGCAGCGATGGGATCTCTTCCATGCCCAGCGTATTGAAGCCACAGCGCTTGGGAGAATCAGGCAAGTCCGGCGTCCGGCTGGGCACCGGGCGCCCCGGGCGTTTGCGCCCTGATTCGGCTCACCACTCAAAGCTTCCAGGTCACTCCGAGCCCAATGGTCCCGTATCCGAATCCGACTTGTCCCTGAAGCGCGAAGTTGTCCTTCAGGAAATAGCGCACGCCGACCTGTCCGGCCAAATCGGTGGTGCTCCCGCTGGCCGAGAAGCCCGATGACGCGCCCGACCCGCTCCAACTGGCGCTCACGCTCTGGTAGACGATTGCGAGGCCCGCGTAAGGATCGAGCTTCGGATCGCTCCTCACGAGGAAGTGATAGTTCGAGAAGAACTGAATCGGGATGACCGTGTACTCGTACTTTCCGAACCCGCCGAAATCGTTGCTCCAGGAGTACCAATCGACGCCGATGCCGCCCGAGATGATTCCCGCTCCGGCGGATCCCGGCTGCGTCAGGCCACGCTCGATCTGCCCGCCGATGGCGACCGCACCGTTCAAGTTGCCGAGCCAAACACGCGGGCCGGCGTAGTACTTGCCGGTTTCGAAGCCGGCGGCGCTGGCAGTTGAGGCGCCGAATGCCAGGACTACGAAGAGGGCGATGAAGCTGATGACGAGTGACCGCATGATTCCTTCCCCCAAGTTGAAGTGAATCC
>JANMQV010000004.1:0-14782 GCA_031370645.1 Candidatus Eiseniibacteriota bacterium
GTTCACGATCCGGCGCCAGCTCCTCGGCAGCGCGCTTCTTGCGCTCGCGGGGTTCGTCCTCTTCGGTCTCGTGGCGTTCGCCACGCTGAACGAACTGAAGATCAACGGGCCGCGTTATCTCCGCATCATCCAGGGGAAGGACCTGGTGGCCGACCTCGTGCCGCAGCCGGTCACGCTGGTTGAGTCGTACCTGGCCGTCCACCAGATGCTGGGCGAGACCGATCGCCGCCGGCTGGACGAGCTGATCCGCGATTCGCAGGAACTTCGCGCCGAGTTCGAGGCGCGCCATCAGTACTGGGAGAAGATGCTCCCGGCCGGCGCTCTGAAGACGGCGCTCCACGACCGCGCGTACCCGCCCGCGTCGGACTTCCTCCGCGTCGTGGAGAACGAGTTCATTCCCGCGGTGCGCCGCGGCGACCAGGATGGCGCGCGTCTCATCGCCGACGGTTCGCTGAAGCCGCTCTACGAGCAGCACATGAAAGTAGTGCTCGAGATGGTGCAGCTCGCGACGCAGCAGACGACGCAGGAGGAGAAGGCGGCGCTCGCCATCGCGCGTCAGCGTTCGGCGCTCGTGCCGCTCCTCGGCCTCGTGCTCGCCGGCGTCACGCTTACGATCGGGCTCGTCCTCTCGCGGCGCATCGTCCGCGCCATCGAGCAACTTCGCCGCGTGGCGGAGCGGACGGCGGGCGGCGATCTGACCTGCCGCGTGCCCTATACGGGAAACGATGAGCTCGGGCAGCTCGCCTCCTCCACGAACCAAATGGTCGACTCGCTCCGCGGCGTCCTCTCCCATATCGGGGACCGCGCCGTGACGCTCGCGACCGCTTCCGAGGAACTTTCGTCCGTCTCGACGCAGATGATCGGAAGCGCGGAGGAGACTTCTCGCCAGGCGAATGTGGTTTCCTCCGGATCCGAACAGATCAGCCGAAGCGTGGAAAGTGTCTCCGTCTCCGTGGAGGAGATGATCGCGAGCATTCAGGAGATCTCGAAAAACACGGGCGAGGCGGCGAGGGTCGCCACCGTGGCCGCCGGCGAGGCGAGTATCACGAACGCCGCCGTGAACAAGCTCGGCGCGAGCAGTGGGGAGATCGGGAAGGTCGTGCAGGTGATCAATACGATCGCGCAACAGACGAACCTTCTCGCCTTGAACGCCACCATCGAGGCGGCGCGCGCCGGCGAGGCCGGCAAGGGATTCGCGGTCGTGGCGAACGAAGTGAAGGAACTCGCGAACGAGACGGCCGCCGCCACGAAGGACATTAGCCGGAAGATCGAGGCGATTCAGGCCGACACGCTCGACGCCATCCAGGCGATCGGGAAGATCAGCGAAACGATTCAGCAGATCAAGGACATCTCGAACTCGATCGCGACGGCGCTGGAGCAGCAGTTGGCCACGTCGGGCGAGATCGGACGCAATCTTACCGAGGCGGCGCGAGGGAGCGGCGAGATCAGCGCCGGCATCGTGAAGGTGGCCGAGATCGCGCGCGACACCGCCGGCAGCAGCGAGAACACGCAGCGCGCGGCCGAGGAATTGGCCCGCCTGGCCGCGGAACTTCGGGGGCTGACGCAGCGCTTCCGAATCTCGAACGACGGATCGCCCGAAGAGGGCGACGCTTCGCTCCTGGCGGCGCGGGCGTCGCACGCCGCACCCGCTACGGTGGTCGCGATGGAAGCGGCGAGAGCGGCGCAGGCCGCGCGGGTGGCGCGCGGCGAAGGACGCCGGGGCGACGACGTCATGCCATTCGCGAACGCGGGTTAACGATGAAGACTCTTGTCCCCAACGAACGGCGCGGACCGCGCGGACCGAAACACGGAGGAAATCGATAATGAAGGCCCTCGTAGTCGACGACTCGCGCTCCATGCGAGCGATTCTCTCGAAGCAGCTCCGAGAACTCGGATTCACGGTCGTGGAGGCCCCCGGTGGAACGGAGGCGCTTCGGTCTCTGGATCAGGAGGGGCCGTTCGACATCGTCCTCCTGGATTGGAACATGCCGGAAATGGACGGGCACGAAGTGCTGACGCTCATCCGGGCGCAGGAGGCGTACAAGGAAGTCCGCGTCATGATGGTGACGACCGAGAGCGAAATGTCTCAGGTCTCCGTCACGCTCGAAGCGGGCGCCAACGAGTACCTCATGAAACCTTTCGACCGTGATGCCCTCGTGGAGAAGCTGGTGCTCCTGGGGCTCGACCCGAGCGGCCACACGCTGTAATGGGAGAAGTCATGCGCCGGATTCGCGTGATGGTGGTGGACGACGTCTCCATCGTTCGGAGGCTCGTGACGAACGCGCTCGGCGCCGACCCCGACATCGAAGTCGTCGGAGCGGCGGCCAATGGGCGTGAAGCGCTGGAGAAGATTCCGGTCGTGAAGCCCGACCTGGTCATTCTCGATTACGAAATGCCGGAAATGGACGGCATGGAGACGCTGAAGGAGATCCGGAAGAAGCCGGGCGGCCCGAAGGTGATCTTTTTTTCGTCGTATACGCGGCAGGGCGCGAAGGTCTCGCTCGACGCGCTCTGGCAGGGAGCGGACGACTACGCGACGAAGGTGACGGCCGACAATCTGGCCGCGGCGACGCTTTGCGTGCAGTCGGAACTCCTTCCGAAGATCAAGGCGCTCTGCGAGAGCATGGCCGCTCCGCGGAGTCAGGCGCCGGCACCGGTCGCGCTCCCCGCCGCGCCGCCGGCGTCTCCGGCGACGTCCGGATCGGGCCTCCACCGCGCCGAAATCCTGGCGATCGGAGCCTCGACGGGCGGCCCTCGCGCGCTCTCGGCCGTGATCGAAGCGTTGCCCGCCGAATTTTCAATTCCGATCGTGGTGGTGCAGCACATGCCGCCCCTCTTCACCCGTTCGCTCGCCGAGCGGATCGCCTCCCGGTCGGCGCTTCGTTGCGCCGAAGGCGTGGACGGCGCGTTGGTCGAACCGGGTACGGTTTGGATCGCTCCCGGCAACTGGCATATGTCGCTTCAGCGGGAGGGCGCCGACACGCGGCTTCGCCTCACGGCCGATCCTCCGGAGAACTCCTGCCGGCCATCGGTCGATCCCCTCTTCCGTTCGGTGGCCGAACTTTACGGCGCCGGAGCGCTCGGCGTGATCTTGACCGGCATGGGGCAGGACGGGCTCCTCGGCGCGCGGAGTCTCCACGAGCGCCAGGGGAAAATCATCGTGCAGGACGAGGCGACGAGCGTGGTCTGGGGGATGCCAGGTGCGGTCGCCCGAGCGGGGCTCGCGAATCGAATCGTGCCGCTTCATGAAATGGCCGGAGAAATCCTCAAGCACGTGAGCGCCGCAGGCAGGCGCCGCGCCACCGTCGCCTAACGCGAGGACCGACACGGACCCCATGGATTCCATCGGTATTCCTTCCACCGCCGAAGTTTTGGATCCGGGCGGTTACGCCTATTTGCAGCGACTCCTCCTCGAACGGACCGGCATCGTGCTCGAGCCCGGGAAGGAGTACTTGGCAGAGGCGCGGCTTCACGCCCTCATGAAGTCGGAGGGATTCGGAAGCATTTCCGCGCTCCTCGAAGCACTGCAGATGGACGAGCGGAGGGGCCCGCTCCATCGCCGCGCGATCGAAGCGATGCTGAACGGGGAGACTTCGTTCTTCCGAGACCACTACCCGTTCGAAGCGCTTCGAACCACGATCCTCCCCGAGCTGATGGCGGCCCGGGCGGGGTCGAAATCGCTGAACATCTGGTGCGGAGCCGCATCGAGCGGGCAGGAAGCCTACAGCGTCGCCATGCTTTTCCTGGAACACGTTCCAGCGCTCCGGGACTGGAGGGTTCGCATCACGGCGACCGACCTTTCGGAGGGGAGCCTCCAGCGGGCCCGCGACGGCGTGTACCGGCAGATCGAGGTGAATCGCGGGCTCCCGGCGCCCTATCTGGTGAAGTACTTCGAGCGCTCGGGAGAAGAGTGGCGGGTGAAGGCGCGGGTCCGGGAAATGGTCGAATTCAGCCACATGAACCTGATCGAACCGTGGCCCAATTTTCCTCGGCCCGACGTAATTCTCCTGCGAAACGTACTCCTCTACTTCAGTTCCGAGGCGCGGAAGTCGATATTGCAGAACGTAGTGAGAACGCTTCGCTCCGACGGATATTTTTTCCTAGGGGGCGGAGAGACGATGCTGGCGCTCGATCGCACCTTCGAATCGGTGCGACTCGGAAAGGCCATCTGCTATCGGATCCGCGGCGATCACCCGATCGGCGCGCCGAAACCGGAGAACACGGCTCGATGAGCACGACGACGATCGATCTCCAGGAGTGGCTCGATTCGCTGACCGAGATCGCGAAGCACTACGCCGCCAACCACCTTCGTTTCGACCGTAACGCCTCGCCGCCGAACCCCGCGGCTCCCAGTGCGCCCCGCCCCGCCGTTTACGTCTCGATTCTCGGCGCGCGGAGCAGCATGCACCTCGGGATCGCGACGACGCCGGAGGGAGCGCGCGCCCTCGCTCGCGCGTTCCTGGGCATGCGCGGTCCGGAAGAGCTCGCCGATCGCGACGTTGTGGATGGATTCAGCGAGATCCTCAACATCCTCGCGGGGAAAGTGAAGTCGCGGATGACGGCGCGGGACGCGTCGCTCAAGTTGGGGCTCCCGATGTACGTCTCCGGTTCCGTGGGGCACGGCGACGGTACCGAGAAGGCGACCGCCGACGTGATGATGGGTCCGATTCCTTGCCAGATTCAGGTTTTCCGCCAGAGTCGTTCCGCGTAGGGAGACGCCCGATGAACGCGACCGCACCGCTCGAACACCAGCGCGTATCGGCCACCTGGCTGGCCGGCCTTCTCGCGCTCGCCCTGGCCGCAATGATTCTCGGCAGGGCCGAACCCGCGCGCGCCGCCGCGAGCCGCGGAACGACGACGCTCACGGGCGTGGTCCCGGGCGAGACGTTCGGCTGCTCTGTTTCCTCGGCCGGCGACGTGAACGGCGACACCTTCGTCGATGTCATCGTCGGGGCGTACCAGAGCGGAACCGCCGCGAATCCCTCGGGGCGCGCCTACATCTACTTCGGCGGACCGCGCGCCGACGAACGGGTCGATGTGGTCCTTTCCGGCGAGGCCGCGGGAGACGCCTTCGGGGTCAGCGTCGCGTCGGCCGGCGACGTGAATCATGACGGGTTCGCCGACGTCATCGTGGGCGCCTATGAAAACGACGCGCGCGGAGCGAACGCGGGGCGGGCTTACATCTATTTCGGCGGTGCTTCGATGGACGACAAGCCCGATGTGGTCCTCACCGGCGAGATGCCGGGCGACGCCTTCGGCTACGCCGTCGCGGGCGCGGGCGACGTGAACCGGGACGGCTATTCCGATGTGATCGTCGGCGCGTACGAGAACAGCGCGCGCGGCGCCGGCGCGGGACGCGCCTACGTCTACTACGGCGGTCAGCGCCCCGACCCGGTGGCCGACGCGATCTTGAACGGCGAAACCGCCGGCGATCGCTTCGGGATCTCGGTCGCCGGCGCGGGCGACGTGAATGGCGACGGATTGGCCGACATCCTGGTCGGTGCGTATCAAAACGACGCCGGCGGCGTCGACGCGGGGCGCGCCTACCTCTATCTCGGGAGCGCTCGCATCCTCGATCGGGCCGCCACCGTGCTCACCGGAGCGGAAGCGGGGGACTCGTTTGGATTCGCGGTCTCCACGGCCGGCGACGTGAACAAGGATGGACTGGCCGATATCGTGGTCGGCGCCTACCACAACGGGGCCGGCGGCAAGGACGCGGGGCGTGCCTACGTCTACTTTGGGGGCAAGTCGGTCTCTCCCGCGCCCGACGTGGTCTTCACCGGCGAGGCGGCGGGCGACGCGTTTGGTTACGCGGTCGGCTCGGCCGGCGATGCGAACGGAGACGGCTACGCGGACATCCTGATCGGCGCGTACGGAAACGACGCGGGTGGCTCGGCGGCGGGCCGTGCGTACGTTTACTACGGCGCGCCTACTCCTGATCCGGTGGCGGACTGGTTCCTTACGGGGTTTCAGACGTTGGATAATCTCGGGTTTGCCGTATTCGGGGCTGGCGATGTCGATGGCGACGGGTTCGCCGACGTTGTTGTCGGTGCTCCCTATTCGGATGCTGGGCGTGCCTACATTGCCAAGACTGTCGGTGGGAAGAATCGGCCTGTCGTTACTCGGTAGGACTAAGAAGCAGCCCCCTCCGGAGCCTTCCAGGGGGTCTTGTTCTTGATGACCTCGATCCGCGCTTCCTTCAAGGCGGGCACGAACACCTCGACGACCTCCGCCGCGAACTGAGACCCAGCCTTCGTGGTCATCTGTTCCATCGCCTGCTCGGCGGTCATGCCGGCGCGATAGGGGCGGTCGGTGGTCATGGCGTCGAAGGCGTCCGCTAGGTTCACGATCTTCGCGTGGAGGGAGATCTCGTCGCCCGTCAGGCCGTCGGGATATCCCTTTCCGTCCACCCGCTCGTGGTGGTGGCGGATCATGTCGATCGCCCTCTCGAGGAATTTGACGCCGCGAACCATTTCCGCGCCGCGGACGGGGTGCGCCTTCACCAACTTCCACTCCTCCTCCGTCAGCGCGCCCGGCTTGTGGAGAATTTCATCCTGCGTGTGGACCTTCCCGATGTCGTGGAGGAAGGCGCCGAACTGAATCGTCTGGACCTCTTCAGCCGGTAGCTCCATCTCGCGCGCGATCGCGACCGAGTAGGCCGCCACGCGCTCGGTGTGTCCGTGCGTGTAGGGATCCTTCTCTTCGATCCGCGACACGAGGAGGCGTACCGTCGAGACGTAGGCTTCCTGAAGATCGCGGAAGAGTCGCGCGTTCTCGATCGCGATGCCCGCCGACTCGGCGAGCGAGCGGAGCATCTCGAGATCCGCGGACTGGAACTCCTGTCCGCTCACCTTCTCGCCCACCGCGACGAGGGCGGAGAGGCGGCCCTTCACGATGACCGGGCAGACGACCGTCAAGCCGGCCGAGAAGAGACGTCCCACGTCCTTCGCGATGCCGGGATCGCGCTCGAGGGAGGCGAGGCGAACCGATCGCTGGTCCTCGCCGTCGGCGGGCCGAAGCGCGCGCACCAGATCGCTGCCGTAGGAGAGCGCGATGCCCCGCACTTGTTCTTCCTTCAGTCCCTTGAAGGTTGAGACGTCGAGGCGGGTCGGGTTCTCGCGGTCGTCGGTGAGGAAGAGACAGGCTGAATTGACGCGCAACTGGCCCATGACGCTCAGAATCAGCGTGTTGAGCAGCGGCTCCAACTCGAGCGAGGCGTTCAGTTGATGCGTGAGCCCCATGAGCGTTTCGAGGCTGTAGACCTGGAAGCGGAGTTCCTTGTTCCGAACCAGCAGGTCTTCGCGGTTTCGCTGAACTTCGCTCTCGAGTTCCTGATTCTTCGTCGAGAGAACGTCGTGGCGCTCCATCCGCTCGAAGATGCGCCGCACCTTGATCAGGAGCTCCTTCGGCGAGAAGGGCTTCGTGAGGTAGTCGTCGGCTCCGTGCATGAGGCCCTGGAGCCGCGAATCGACCTCGGCGCTCGCGGAGACCATCACGATCGGGATGTGCGCGGTCTCGCGCGTGCTCTTCAGCGCGGCGCAGATCTCGAACCCGCTCTTCTTCGGCAACCGGAGGTCGAGGATCACGAGATCGGGCGCCTCGCGGCGGACGGAATCGAGCGCTTCCTCGCCGGTCATGGCGGTCTGGACGGTGTAGCCGTTCTGCGAAAGCGAAATCTGAAGCAGGTCGACGACGCGGCGGTCGTCGTCCACGACGAGAATGGTCCGCTTCGAGCGCACGATGTTCGGATCGGTGGCCGGCCGGAGGCTTTCGGTGGTCACGAGTTGTTCTCCAGGGACAGGGGGTCGAATGGATCGGGCGGAGCGCCGGGTGCTTCGCCGTCGGATTCGGAGGACTTCGCGGCCGGAGCCACCGGAATCGTGGCGCCCGAACCGAGCGGGTCGAGTTCGGCGCGCTCCGCCGGGGCGGCCGCCTCGCGAACTTCGTTCGCGGGGACGTCCAGACGCGGGCGCGAGCGTTTTTCCATCTTCTCCAACACGGCCAGGAACGTCTCGACGAGCGCGGGGTCGAACGGCGTCCCCCAGTTCTCCGAGATCACCTGCCGCGCCTTTTCGTACGGGAGCGCCCGGCGATAGGGGCGTTCGCTCGTCATCGCCACATAGGCGTCCACCAGCGACACGATCCGAGCGCCGATCGGGATTTCCTGCCCCTTGATCCCCACGGGATAGCCGTCGCCGCCCCAGCGCTCGTGATGGTTCAGCACGACCTCCACGACTTCGCGCGGCAGGTTCATCTCCTCGATGATCTGCGCACCCCGCGTCGGGTGCTGCTTGATCATCGACCACTCCTCCTCAGAGAGATGCGCCGGGTTCTTCAAGATCAGATGGCTCACCGCGATCATGCCGATGTCGCGGAGCACGGCACCGTAGATGAGGCCCTTCAACTGCTCCTGCGGCAACTGAAGCACGCGGGCCATAGCGGTCACGAATCGAACGACGCGCTCGGTACTTCCCTTCGCGTAGACATCGCGGCTTTCGATGAGCGACATCATTCCGCGGACGAGGCCCAGATTCCGTTCCTCGGCCTGGCGGTGAAACCGCGCGTTCGCGATGGCGACCGCGGCCTGGTGTGCCAGAATGGTGAGGAGGTCGCGCTCATCCTCCTGGAAGGCGCGCCGACCACCTCGTCCCCCGAGGAAAAGCATCCCGATCAGATCCTGACGGATCCAGAGCGCGATCCCCCACTGGAGCCCGGAACGGCGGAGGAGTTCGGAGATCTCGGAAGCGTCCGCGTCCGGCTGACCGCCGACCATCGCTTCCTGCGATGCCGATGGCGCATCCACCGCGCCGAGATCGATAAAGATTCCATGCCGCGCGAGCGATTCGATCGTTGCGATCGGGAGAAGCAAGTCGCGGAAGTGATGCTGGCCGAATCCGCGCACCTGGCGCGGCGCCATCTGCCCTTCGTGGTCCGGGTCGACGAGGAAGAGCGCGAGGCGCTCCACGCCGAACTGTCCCATCACGCTGAGACTGAAAAGATTCAGAACCGCGTCGAGATCGCGCGCGAGGTTCAACCCCTGCGTGATCTCGAAGAGGCTCCGGAATTCGACGATCTTTCGCCGCAACTTGAGGTGGAGCGCCTGGTACTCCGCGGCGCTCGGACCCGGTGCCGCCGGGGAGGACGCGGTCGCTGCGTTGGCCGTGCCGCCGTTGCCATTGGCCACCTTGCCGGCGGCCGCGACGTTCGAGGCATAGATCAGGGCTCCGGTGCCGACGAGCGCCTCGCGAACGCCACCACCGACGCCGTGAACCACGATCCGCCGTTCCGTGCTTTCGTAGACGCGCGCCTGACGCTCGAGGACGGCGATTCCGAGCGTGGAAATCTCGCTCACCGACTCCACGTCGAGATGAACTTCCCTGGCGTCACGGGCCTGGCACCGAAACAGGAGCCGATCGAGCACTCGCGCGCCGTCGGCGTCGATGACACCGCGGAGCGCGAATCGGAATTCGTCGCGCGGAGCGAGCCGTTCGAGCGTGAGCTGCTTCATGCCGTTCCGTCCCCGCCTCCGCCCGGTGCCTCGCTCCCTCCGAACGCCGCGCCTCGCAGCCGGCGCATGACGGCCGCCGGATGGAGCACGAGCGTCACCTGCCCGTCGCTACCGATGATTCCACCGAACACCTCTTCCACCGGGTAGAGCCGCGGCGGAAGCGGCGAGAGGCGCGCGTTCTCGCGCCAGACGATTCGATCGAAGCCGATGGCGCCCGTCCCGCCCCCGCAGCGAAGGACGGCGAGCGGCCCGTTCGAGGGCTTCGCCGTTTCGCTGGCGCGACGAGGAAGCGCGTCGGAGATTTCGATGGCCGTGAAGAGCGACGAAAGCGGAACGACCTCGGGCTGATCGGTACCGCCCACCCAGGAGAGTTCGTCGGCGCTCGAACAGATTCGGTCGATGGAGCTCCAAGGGAGCGCCACCCGCTGGCCCGCCGCCTCGACGATGAGGAAGCCACGAAGGGAGCGCGCCATCGGGAACTGGAGATGCAGGAGTTCGGAACCGTTCTGCCCCGCTTGAATCGTGACGAATCCGCCGAGTTCCTCCAGTCCGCTCTCCAATTGCTGGAGAGCGTCGGGCTCGAAGCGCACGCGTCCCTCGATGGCGATACGCGCCTCCAGTCCCTCGCGGGCGGCCGTGAGCCGAAGCTCGCGCGTCACCTCGCCCTCGGGGGACACCGCCGTTTCGAGGAGCCGAAAGAGCAGGGGAAGGAGTATGGCGCCGATCTCCGGTTCGAAGCCCACTCCGCCCGTGTGGACGGTGAGGACGCTTCGCCTGGAGTCTGTGTCGCGACGCGAGGCCGCGGCGTAGAACTCGTCGATGAAACGATCGAGCGGATCAAGGAATTCCCAGAGCAGATGCTCGTCGAGATCGCGCGCCCGCCGTTCGAGCGAGAACTGGATGCCGAGGAGCTGATGGAGATCGTGGACGAGCGTTCGCATCCCGCCCGCCACTTCCTCCAGTTTCTGATGGATCTGAATGGCTCGGGCAGCGACGGTCGGACCGGGATTCGTGCGCCGGCGGCCGCTCGTGGCGGCGGCGTCCGCCGCGGCGGGTCCGCCGCGCGCCGGATCGATCGCCTTCATGAGCCCGTCCCACTCGGTGAGGACGCTCTGCATGGAGCGGAGCGTGCCGCCGAGGCCGTCGCTGATCGCGCCGATCCGGTCGTTCTGATGCACGAGCGAGGACTTGATCTCGAAGGTGAGCGCGAGGAGGTTCTCGCGAGGCGCCATGTCGGGCGTGACGTCGTCGATGACGCCGCGAGAGGCGTTCAGAGCCTCGGTCTTCGCGCGGCCGAGCCGGGCGCGCAGCTGATCGACCGCATCGCCGACGGAGGCGGCGTGCGCGAGAAGTGCCGCGAAGCCGTCGGTCCGAAGCTGCTCGGCGAGCTTCTCCTGCGTCTCGAGCGCGACGCGACAGTGCGTCACGAGTTCCTGGCGCTGCGCCGGGCGGAGGCTCCCCAATTGGTGGAGCGTCTCCCGGAGTTCCCGCGCCAACGACGCGACCGTGCCGATGTCGAGCCACTCGGCGCTCCGCTCCACGAGCCGGACCGAGAGTTCGACGAGCGGGCCCATCTCGTGCCCCTCCAGCTCGGGCGTGTCGCTGTCGAGGAAGCGCCGAACGATTTCGATCTCTTCGTGAATGAGCGCGCTGAACGTCGCGCTGAGGCGTGACATCATCTGTTCGTTATTCAGGTGTTCCGAAGCGGCGGTGCGCATGGTCATCCCTGCTCCGTCTTAACTGCGGTGACGCGGCTCGATCCCCTCGAGCCAGTCGGGAATCTTCGGTAGGACCAATGAGGCCGGATCGCCCGAACCGTGAGGTTCGGTGGTCGCCGAAGGCGCCGGCGAATCGGGACCGTCCGATCCATCCACCGCCTCCGTCGTCGTTGCTTCCGCGGGGGTCGACTCCAGGCGCGACGGCTCTTCCGGTACAACCGGCTCGGAATTCGAAACCGTCGGCTCGAATCCTCCGAACGCGACGTTACCGAAGTCGTTGTGCGTTTCGGACGGAGCGTCATGCGACGCCACGGAAGGCAGGGCGGTGCGCTCCTCGGCGTCCACAAAGCTCACGTGGACGTCGGCCGCGTCCGCTTCGGACGATTCGGATAGCGTGGGTGCGTGCACATAGGCGGGCCGATCGCTCGTATCGGACTCGACCGCGGCCGAAGCGACGGGGGCGTCGACCGCCACCGGCTCCTCACGGCGGACGGCCGTCTTCTCGCGAAGAACGCGAACGCGGTGGAGTAGCGACTGGAGTGCCGTCACGGTCTCCGGCGCGACGCCGTGCGTGGCGGCTCCGGCGCCCGGTCCCATGGAGGCGACCGCCGCCTTCGCGTCCTCGCTGCTTTCTTGGATGGATGAGATCGTCTCGCAGACCTTGATCTCGATTTCACCCGAGAGGCGGGAGATCGTGTCGGTTGCTTCGCGCGCGTATTCGGCCAGGCGGCGCGTCTCCTCGGCGATCGAGGCGAAGGCCTCGCTCCCCGAACGCGTCGCTTCGAGCGCAGCGTTCAAGGCGAGGAGCGTCGCGCGATTCGTCACACGCTCCGCCACGCCCGCCAACTCGCTCGCGCGCATGAGGCCGGCGGCAAGGTCTTCGATACCGTCGGCAGCGGTCTGCACCAGGGCGTCCACCATCTTGGCCGGCGACGAATCGTGAACCGTCGAACCGGTGGAGCGTTCCGCTTGGAGCGACGTGACGACCGGCTCCAAGTCGTGCTCGATGGCGTTCAGTTCCTCACGAATCGGCTGGAGCGCTTCCTCCAGTTCGCGGATGACCGCCGCTCGGTCGTACGCCGGGGCGGAGACGCTCACCGCGTCGTTCTTGCGGACGCCTCCCACCAACTCTTCCTCGCCGTGCGAAGGGCTCGGCACGAACGCTCGCGGCGTTCCACCGTGCTCTTCGACCTCGCGGCGGACGCGCTCGACTTCCTGAACGGCGAGCGTCGCGGTCCGCTGCGCTTCGACGTGACCGACCGCTTGTGCGTAGAGCGTGGCCCAAGGCTCGGCGCGGAAACGCGACGGAGGGGTGGCGGGCGCGTTCTCGGCGGTGACCGCCTCGAGAAGCGCGATTGCCTTCACGTCGGGGGGCGTGCTCTTGATCGTCACGAACGTGGCGACGGACGCGCCCGCGACCGCGATGACCGCTGCGACGGCCAATCCGAGGAAGTCGCCCAAACCGTAGGCGCTACCTGCAGCGCCGAGCCCCGTGAGGAGCACGACGGTGAAGATCGCGGCCGTCGGCGAGGGGGGCGACGAAGGCGCTCCCTGGCTCTTCGGAGATTCGTGGTGATCGCGACCTACGTCCGTCATGGCGCGCTCCTTTGCTTGCTCAACGACCGCCGATCCCACTCAGCCGGAAGGCGGCCGGGGGAGCGATCGAATCCATCAGGGACCAGTAGTCGAGACCGAGAACTTCCCGGCCGGCGATTTCATAGATAGCGAGGACGGCCGGCTCGTCGCGCTCGGCGTCCGGCTCGGCCGCCGGAAGTTCGCGATGCTGGGCGTCGCGCGAGAGCACGAGCCGCGGCATGCCGCGAACGAGAATCGCGAAGCGATCGGTTCCGCGCTCTAGCACCACCGCATACGCGCCGGCGCTGGTCGACTCTTCCACATGGAGCGCGGCCGCGAGGTCGAGTACCGGCACGACGCCGCCACGAAACGCCACGACGCCGGCCACCGGCCCGTTCCGGCCGGGGAGGAGCGAGAGCCGATCCGCGTCGAGAAGTCCGGCCACCTCTTCGACCGGCGCCGCATAGCGAGCGGCGCCCACATCGAAGGTGATCAGACCGCGCGTGGCGAGAACGGACCGCAGTGGCTCTTCCATCGTTGGCGCTCCGAGGCCGCGAAGGCTTGGGACATGAAGCAGATAAGTGGAAGGCAAGGAGCATGCCACGAAGCAGCTTTCGCGCCCGGGCGTAACTCCCTGTCTTCCTTCTGCTTCCCTACGTTCCTATCGGCGGGGCAGAAGCGTTCCGGAGCGAATTCAGCCAGGGGGTGGTTGGCACGTTGCAATCCTGGCCGCAAAACGCAATCAAGCTCGGTCAAGGCGCGAAATTCCACCCAGTCATAGGGCTGAAACAAACCAGCGGTGGATCGAAGGAGCCGCCGATCGCGTACGGATGGATTCTGGCCATGCGGTGTAGTGCGCTGCCACACCAATGGTTAGGCGACTCGATTCCCCCCACAAGAGTTGCGGCACGGCATGTGCAGAGAGTGTCGGACGTGCGTTGCGGTGGTGCAGGGCCGCGACCGACGAAACGTCCGAAAGGGGGAGAGGGTCATGGCGGGTACGAGAAAGGTCGTCGCGGGAAAGTCGGCTCCACGGAAGGTGCGACCGCACGCCTATGTCGCCATGAACTGTCTTCTGCTGACGCGAGCGGAAGGTACGCCTCAAAACGGCGATCCACTACCGCAAGAGGATGTGAACGCGTACCTCGAGGCGCTTCGCGACCAATTGGAAGCGAACGTGCCGCTCCCTCCGGAGCGGACGCGACTCCTGTCGCGCTACGACATCGCCGCGTGGCGGCGGTTGGCCGGCACGAGCCGCGGCTCGCTCAAGTATCAGGTGCTTCGCACGCCGACCGATCTCCTTCTCGTCTCGGTGGGAATCTTCGAGCAGAGCGGCCCCTACATTCCGAGCCGTCGCGAGGGGATGCTCCCGGGTGAGGAGGCCGACATGGGCCGGAGCCCCGGTTGGTATCACTTCTCGTACACGTACGGCGAACTCCTCGAGAACCCGACGTCGACGCTCAGTTCGGTGCTCGAGAAGCTCACGGTAAGTTTGGAGCGCTATCACAAGATGCTGTCGCACATGAAGGGCGAGTACTGGAGCATGGCGTCCCGATTCGAAGACGCCCAGGTGATCCGCATCGAGCGCACCGTAGACGAGGAAGCCCGGGAACTGGCGATTCGCGCCATGCAGGACCGGCTTCTCGACGCCTACGCGGAGTGGAAGAAGACGGGCGCCCGGAAACACCTCGACCAGATCCGCGGCATCGCTCGCGAGATCCGGACTCTCTCGCCTGACTTCACTTTCTCGCTTCCGGCGGGAGGTAAGTAGCCGGAGCGAAACACGGTCCCCCCGCGTGCCCCTCGGTCCCCCGACCCGACATCTACACCCGGGGGGCACGCATCCCCCCTTCGCAGGGCAGCGCGCAAAGAAGGCCGGTCCGAGTCGCGGATCGGCTTTCTGCGTTATTCCAACATCTCGAAGGGCCCGGGCTGGGGAGCGGGAGCATTAAAGGTCGCTGGCCCCGAACTAACAGGGGCC
>JANMQV010000012.1:0-1638 GCA_031370645.1 Candidatus Eiseniibacteriota bacterium
TCGGGCCCCGGGCCAGCGCCTGCGTCGGACAGAGCAAGGCCGCGAGGAGAAGCCCCGCGAACACGAGTCTGGAGCGGTAAAGTTGGATCATGGCCTCGCAAGGAGTACGCGCCCCCGGATGCCATTCCGGACAACAGACCATATAGTAACGGTTAATATGTTGAATGTCAAGCACTTCCAACTGCCGCGGAGCACCCGCGTCGGCGGCGCGGTACCTTCCTAGTCCCCGTTCACCTCGTTCGCCACCATCTGCTCGAAGGTTTGCCGCCGCCGCAGGAGACGGAATTCCCCGGCGGACTCGCGCATCACCTCGGGCGCGGCCGGGTAGGAGTTATAGTTCATGGTCGACATTGACGCGGCGTAGGCTCCCGCACCTCCTAGAACAACGAGGTCGCCGATCTCGGGGAGCGGTGTCTCGCGCGGCAGAAGCCCTTCTGGATCCCCCGGCGCCGGCGTCAACACATCGCCCGTCTCGCAACAGGGTCCGACGAACACGACCGCCGCTCGCTCTCGCTGCTCCGCACCGCTCGAGCCGTCGCCCGCGATTACCTCGATCGAGTGCTGCGCGCCGTAAAGCGACGGCCGGAGGAGTTCGGTCATCCCCGCATCGAGCTTGGCGAAGCGATATCCATCGGGCCCGGTCGCCACGTGGTCGATGCAGGTCGACACGATCGCCCCCGCGTTCGCGACGAGGTAGGCACCGGGTTCGATCTCGAGATGAAGCGAGCGCCCGGTCCGCCGCTTGAACTCCGAGAATTCCTCTCGCACGAGGGCACCGACCGCGACAATGTCGGTTTCGCTCTCCCCCTCCATGCGCGCCACCTTGAAGCCGCCTCCGAGACTCACCACGATCGCCTCCGGAAGTCGCTCGGCGATCTCGAGCGAGAGGCGCGCGACTCGAGTCCAGACGGCCGGGTCGCTCCCGGAGCCGATGTGGGTATGGAGTCCCGCGAGCGTGACGCCAAATCTGGCCGCGAGCGCCTTCGCCTCATCCAACTGTTCGTGCCAGATTCCGAAACTCGAAGCGGGCCCTCCCGTGTTCACGCGGTTCGTGGCGCCGCTCCCGAGCCCCGGGTTCACGCGAATCGTCACATCGCGGCCGGCAAACGCCTCGCCGAATCGCTCGAGCTGGAGGAGCGAGCAGGCGGTGAAACGAATCCCTCCCTCCACGAATCCGCGGAGCCGGCGGGAGGGGGCCTGCGACGTGAGCGCGATTCGCTCCGGCGCGAAACCCGCCCGGAGCGCGCGCTCCACCTCGAAGTCGCTCGACGCGTCGACGCGGAGATCGAGGTCACGGAAGAGCGTGAGGATGGCGCGGCACGAGTTCGCCTTCATGGCGTACCGCACGGTCAGCCCAAACGCGTGCGGGAACGCGAGCGCCCGGCGCGCCGCTTCTTCGAGCGTCGCGCGGTCGTAGACGTAGCAGGGCGTTCCGAAACGCTTCCGGACGTCGGCCGCTTCGGCAGGGCTCAGAAACACGCGGCGGATTTCTCCCTCGTAGAGGGTCAGAGTTTCGCGACCGCCTGCTTCCGTTGGAGCTGAAGGACGCGGACATCGGGGTCGACGACGATGTTCTTCGGATCGAAGGAACACCGGATCGTCACGCTCTTCGATTCGCCCGCAGCCAGCGTCACGGTC
>JANMQV010000020.1:0-2306 GCA_031370645.1 Candidatus Eiseniibacteriota bacterium
TCGCGGACGGAGGCGGCCGCGAGGCGGCGCGCGCGGCCTGGTCTCGCCACGGCGTTCTCGGATGCCTTCGCGCATCCGTCGGTTCGGCCGGTGTTGCTCCTCTACTTCGTCGGCACGCTCTGCTTCGCGGGGCTCGAGGCGACGTTCGCCCTCTTCGGGCACGATCGCTACGGGCTCACGGCGATGAACATCGGCTACCTGCTCGGGTACATGGGAATTCTCGCGGTGCTCATGCAGGGTGGGTTGGTGGGCAAGTTGGCGCGGAAGTTCGGTGAACCGAATTTGGTGCGGAGCGGGTTTCTGCTACTCGGCGCCGGCATGCTCGCCGCGGGCGGTGCGCCGCCCTTCTCCTGGCTGCTCGTGGCGCTTGCGGCTGTGGCGTTGGGGAACGGGTTGGCGAGTCCTTCATTGGCGGGATTGGTCTCGATCGCGACCGTGGCCGCGGAACAAGGAAGCGTGCTCGGCGTCTATCAGGCGCTTGGAAGTTTGGCGAGGACGATCGGCCCGTTCCTCGGCGGGCTGGCATTCGATACGCTCGGGCCAACGAGTCCGCTTTGGATTGGTGGAATCATCATCGCGCTCGCCTCGTTCCTGGCGGGATCGTTGCGGCGGCGACAGTTGTGACTCGCGATTTCTAGGGTAGAACCTGGAACTCAACTCCCTCCGAGGCGCACACGAGACCTGACACCTGAATCGTCACAGGGGCGCCAGCAACCTCAAATCGAGCTAGGTGTCGAAAGTCGGCTCCCGGTAGTCTGACGCCAAATTCATCTGGATCGACCTGTAGCTCGAGCGCGTTGTCACTGAATATCTGAACAACGCGGACAAGGCGTCGGCATCCGGAGTATGGATTTCTCCACGACGGCAAGAAATCCCCCTCCTCCACTTCCATCTCCCGTTCTTCGGGCCGCCCGGCGATTCCCTTCGAGGACGAGATCAGAACGACACGAATCCTTAGTTTGGCGTGCCAATCCGTCGCCGAACGATCCACCCTCGGCTCGCGCTTCGACCTTCCATTCTCGAAACTCACAGGTTTGAACCTAGGGCTTTCAAACCACACGTCGCCCTGCTGCCTCCTCGATGGGCTTCTCACCTCGGAGCGTGCCGAGACGAATCCAAGAGTGTACCCATCGTAGATCCAAGCGCCGCCGCCGTTAGCGGCAGCACCAACCGCAATGCCCGGCGCCGCGTAAACCAGTTTCGTAGTCGCAACATCGACGTACCCGGTCCGTGTGGCCCAGATCGGCGGCACCGAGTCGGCACGAGTCCAAGTCCCCCCTCGCGAGACGCAGAGAACGTGACGCACGCCGGGAGTGCGAAACCAGAAGGGTGCAACTTCCATATTGGGGGCCGACACATCGCCGAGTTCATTGAGGGTGCACTCGGTCAGGTCGATTCCGGATCGATCATGCGTGATGGTGTACCCGCACGGCTTGCCTCTATCCTTCCGCACGGAGTAGCGGCTGTCGGGAGAGACGGAAACCCCGCCATGCCGGGTCGGTACGAGGTCGTCAGCGCCCGGGGCGAGTGCTTCGACCCCCTTCCCCGTAGCTAAAAACAGCGAGTCACCCGGTCCCCAGTCGAGATCGCTGGCCTTGATTTCGTAGGTCTTGGGGCTGCTCGACCCGACGCTCCAAATCGACAACCCGGTCCGCTCATTCGTATCGGTCCTCGAGCTCGAGGCAAGCATGGCAAGCCGCCGGCCGTCCAAGCTCCACCGAATGATTGCCGCTGGTGGAAGAGATTGAAGAATCTTGTACTCATCCAATCCCAGGATCGACACGCCGATCTCCGTCGCGATTGCGAGATTCCTTCCGGTGCTCGAGAGCACTACCGCCGACGAAGTCCCGGGGACTGACGGCAATTCGGGTGCGTCAAAGGTGTCCGTGTTGCTACGAAAGAGGAGGACACGATTCGAGTCGTATCCCCGCAATTGGTCGAGTGTCTTACCCGGCGAGGCCAGGACTGCCTTCGGGAGAATGGCAATCGAGGTGGGTGGGGGAATTAGCGGCTGCGCGGATGCGTCGGGGGTCGTCATCAGTGCGCCGGTGAACAGCACCGCAATCGTCAAGCCGAGGCGCATCGACCTGGTCCTCCCCATGCCCGCTCAACCCTCCGGCGAAGGCGCGGTTCCATCGATGACGGTACGCTCCGGTTCGCGGGTGCACAAACGAAAAGGGGGCGCCCGTGGGCACCCCCTCCCCTTCGCTGCCGAATCGACGCCGGCTTGCTACTTCCCGAGCGCCTTCTTGATGCTGGTGCGGAACTTCTCGAGGCCGTCGGCGATCTCCGCCTTGCTGATGATG
>JANMQV010000040.1:0-9219 GCA_031370645.1 Candidatus Eiseniibacteriota bacterium
AGCGTCGGGTTCGTGAAAGGCGCGAGGAGCCAGAAGACCGACATCCCCGAAACGATCGCAAACCCGAGATAGGTACCGACCATCATTTCCTGGCCGCGCGTTCGGTTGAGGAGCCAGCCGTAGCCGGCGCCGGCCGGCACCGCGAGGCCGATACCGATCGCCCACGAGACGAGAATCGCCGGAAGGCCGGTCATGCCGAAGTTGAGCGTGATGACACAACCGATGAGCCCGCAGATGATGCCGATTGGAAGTCCGAAATTGAGTCCGAGCCCGCCTTGGATGGCGGGAAGGAGCGCGAGCACGAGGATACCGTTTCGCCCAACGCGGACGATCGAGTCGGTCACGAGTCCGCCGAGATCCATCTTCGTCACGTACGCCATGACGAAGAGGACGACGACAAACGCCGCGATGAGAAGCCGCGGCACCCCGGCTTCCTGCACGAATTGACTCACCGCGTCGCGCATGCCGCTCCGGCCGCCTTCCTTCGAGCCGCCGCCTCCGCGAGTGGCGTCGCTCACACAGCTCCCGTCTCGCCGGCCATGGCGAGCCCGAACTCCGCGTCCGAAGCGTCGGGAGCGAGGATCGCCGCCACGCGCCCCCGGTAAACGATCGCCACACGGTCGCAGATGGAGCGGAGCTCGGCGAGTTCGGAACTAGTGACGACAAGCGTCATGTCCTCGTCGCGATTCAACGCCGCGAGAATCTCGAGCACGCGTTCCTTCGCGCCGACGTCGATGCCGCGCGTCGGTTCGCTCACGAACATGAGCCGCGGGCGAAGCGTCATGGCGCGCGCGAGGCAGACTTTCTGCTGATTGCCGCCCGAAAGCCGGCGCACTAATTGCGTGGGGCCGGTGGTTCGGACATCGAGCCTGCCGATCATCTCCTGCGCGTGGGCGCGCATGGCGCGGGTGTCAACGGTGCGGAACGCCGGGACGGGGAAGGAATGGAGAAAGCGGCCCTGCGCCTCGAGCGCGGAGAGAGCCACGTTGAGTTCGATCGACTCCTCGGCGAGGAGGCCGACGCCGCGGCGGTCTTCCGACACGAAGGCGAGCCCGCGCCGGAGCGCGCCGCGCGCGTCGTTGAGCGGCAAGGGCGCACCGTCGAGAAGGACGCGGCCCGTCGCGGGGTAGAGGCCCATGATCCCGTTCGCGATGCCGAGTTTTCCGTGACCGGCGAGCCCGCCGACGCCGAGGATCTCGCCGCGGCGAACGTCGAGCGAGACGTCGACGACCGGTTCACCCGGCATCCGGACATTCAGCCCCTCGATGGAGAGCGCGACCTCGTCGCCCGCTCCGAGCGCGCGCCGCGCCGTTCGAACGGCGGCGGGGCGGCCGACCATCAACTCCGCCATCCGGATCACCGACGTGGTCTTCGGATCGGGGCGCCCGACCACCTCGCCGTCGCGCAACACCGTCATGCGATCGGCGACGGCGCGAACCTCGTCGAGCCGATGCGTGATGAAGAGCACCGCAACGCCCTGCCGCGCGAATTCGCGCATCGACTCGAGGAGGCGCTCGGCCTCGGACTCGGTGAGGACGGCGGTCGGTTCGTCGAAGATGAGGAGGCGGAGGCGCTCCTTGTCCACTTCGCGGGCGATCTCGATGAATTGCATGTGGCCGACCGGGAGACCGGCGACCGGGAGCCATTCGTCGATGTCGAGTCCGACGCGGTCGAGGGCGGCGCGCGCGTCCTTCCGGATTCGCGGCAGGTCGAGCGTCTCGAGCCCGGGCCCGAAGACAGCGGAGAGTGGATTCTTCCGCGTCGGCTCCCGGTTCAGTTTGATGTTCTCGGCGACTCGGAACCCAGGGAGGAGCATGAACTCCTGATGAACCATGCCGAGCCCGGCGGCCATGGCCTGAGACGGGCTGGTAAATCGAACGGGGGCGCCGTCCATCAGGACTTCGCCCCCGTATCCGCCGGTCTCGTGGATCACCGGCATGCCGAACAGGATGTTCATCAAGGTCGACTTGCCGGCGCCGTTCTCGCCGACCAGGGCGTGGATCTCCCCTCCCGCTACCGTGAGGGAGACACCCTTCAGGACCCGGTTTCCCTCGTACTCCTTGACGACCTCCCGGAGTTCGAGAGCGGGCCGACCGTTAGTAGTAGATGTCGCTGACAAGGAAGAGGTAGGAATTGCCCTTTTTCTCGTCGTACTTCGTCAGCGTGATCGCATGACCCGCCGCGAGGGCTTCCATGTACTTCTTCACGGTCGCGGGATCCTTGTAATCGGCTTTTCCCTCCTGCGCATCGACCAAGAGGTCGGTCATGGCGCGAAGGGAGAGCATCACTTCCGGCACCGGCCAGGTCGCGAAATGACCCGTCATGTGGTGCTCGGCAATGACGCGGCGGTTCTCGCTGCTGATGTAATCCATGTCTCCCGCCTTATCGGGCGGAATGGAAATGCCGAGCGCCGTCGGATAGCCGTGCGTGGGGCTCGGGCAGCACTGTTCGGGGATGTAGCCGCCGTTCGTGACGACCGACTTGATCATCGGATCCATCATGCCGCAGTTCGTGGAGAAGAACGCGGTCTTCGCGCCATGCTGCTTCAGTTGCCTCGGAACGTCCTCGAGGACGAACTGCTGCGTGGCGTTCAATCCGCCCTCGCCCATCGGATCGGGCGCCGTGACGAAGTGGAACTTGATGCCGTTGTCCGCGCACGCCTGCTTCATGATGTCACGTCGGCGGGCGAGGAGTTCTTGCGACATGTGTCGTGGGAACGAGTAGTGAACGAAGTCGGTGACGCCCATATGCTTCGCGGTCGCGATGATCGTCCGTCCGCGCGCGAGTTGATCGGGCTGAATGGAGATATCGACCGCGTCGTTCACCATCGCCGGATCTTCGTGCGGCTCGATGAAGGCGATCTTGATGTCGGGCCGCTTCTCGCGAATTTTTCGGAGGGCGGCGATGGAGCCGGGAATCGCCTGACCCGCGACGATCACCTTCACCTCGGGATCGGAGGCGAGTCCCACCAACTGGGCGATCACCGTCTCCTGCTCCTGCATGAAGTTGTCGGGGTAGGTGACCTGCTTCACGTGGTCGGCGCCGTACTTGGCGATGATCATCTGGCCGGCGCGGAACTCGTCTTCACCCTGGGAGACGGTGCCGGTCATGACGCCGATCTTGAAGTCGATCTTCCGAGTCGGGGCGGCGGCCGGAGCAGCGGCCGTGGTCGCCTCGGTCTTGGGCCCACTTCCGCAACCCGAAATCAGGGCGAGGGCGAGAAGTGAGGCACCGAACGCCGCGTTCGTGGCGGCAAGGGGATGGCGAAGGGAACGCATCATGATCACTGGTCTCCGCCCGGGGTTCCGGGCCCGTGAAAGCCGGCTACAGAGGGGAATTGGCCCCCGATGGGCCTCACGGGATACTACCAAACAGGGCGGAGTGTGACCAGGAAGTGGGCCGCGGGGGGCGACAGCGCACGGACACCAGGCTCCCCGCCACAGTGCCGACGCCGCGCCGATCCGCGACCTACTGAGTGAAACGCCTTCCGGCTGCAAACCGAACAAGTGCGTGGTAGCGTGGCGGCTCCATGCCCGTCCTCGTCCTCCTCTCCGCCTTCCTCGAAGGCATCGCCATCACCGTCATCCAGGGCTTTCTCCCACTCTACGTGCGGGAATCGCTCGGCGAGACGCGGCTCCTCACGGTCGGCCTGGTGGTGGTCGTGCCGGCGATCGGCACGATGATCGCGAGCAATTTCTGGGGCGGGTTCTCCGACGTCTCCGGCCGGCTCAAGCCGCTGATCCTGGTCGGAATCGCGGGTTACGCGGTGGCCCTGGCCGGCGTGCCGTTCTTTGTCAAAGGGAGCTCGGTCCTCCTCTACGTCGGTGCGGCCGCGCTCTTCTACGGCTGCTTGGCGCCCCTACTCAAGGCCTACGCCACGCTCCATCGCCCCGACCGGCCTCAGCACGCGCTCGCCTGGGTTCTGATGGCTCAGAGCACCGGCTGGATGGTGGGGAGCCTGGAGGCCGGACGGCTTATGGAGCGTGGAGTCGGGGCCGGACTCAAGTCGGCGTCGTGGCTTGCAGCCTCACTCCTGGCAGTTCACTTCGTGCTAACGCTCCTCCTGCTTCGCGAAAAACCGCGTCCGCCGGCGGCGCCGCGCGCGAAGGTCGGATGGTTCGCGGGCGTCATGGAGGACCTCGTCGCGCTCTACGAAAATCCGCGCTTACTGCGACTCTGCGGCGTCGCGTTTTTCCTCTACGCAGGTAATTACGTCGTCTGGGGATACTTCAGCATCTACTTCGTGGAGCATCTCGGCGCGGGTCTCCGCATGCTCCGCTACACGCTCGCGGCGTCGGCCGTCTCCGGCGTCATCATGTATCTCTTCGTCGGGCCGCTCGTGAAGCGCTTCGGCGCGCGCGTGACGCTCGTCATGGGGATCGTCTGCTACGGCTTCATGTACGCCGCCATGGGGTCGATGCAGAACGCGCTCGCCACCGCGATCGTTTTCACGATTCCGCTCTACGGACTGACGAACGTGAGCGCCAATACGCTCGCCACCGAGTACTCGAGCGTCGAGCAGCGAAGCGGGGGACTCGGCGTCTTGAGCGGCACGATCGCGCTCTCCACGATCGCCGGCCCGATGCTAGGTGGAGCGCTCGCGGACCGCTGGGGGCTCGCGGTCATTCCCTGGGTCGCATTCTGGTTCTTGGTCGCCGCGCTCGCCGGAACTGTGACGCTCTTCCGGCCCGCGAACGGAAGAATTGCCGATTGATCGGGGTTTACCAGGTTGCTACCCTTATGGAGTGCGGAGGCCGAGCCCCCTGACCTGTTCCACGCCCCGCAAGATCATCTGAAGGAAGGACTTACCGCCCGATGTCTCGATCCGCCACGATCCCGCTCCGAATCGTAGCCGCCCTCCTGATGGCATTTGCGCTGATCGGCGCGGACGCTCCGGCGTCCACTCCGGCGGCAAAGCCGTCCGAGACGAAGCCCGAGAGGAAGGAAGATTCGAAGGAGGAAGCGAAGGGTGGGGAGAAGGTGCAGTGGCTCTCCTTCGACGCCGCGGTCGCCAAGGCACAGAAGGAGAACAAGCACCTCGTGGTCGACGTCTATACGAACTGGTGCGGCTGGTGCAAGGTGATGGACCGGCAGACCTACGGCGATCCCGACGTGGCCGCCTACCTATCGGAACACTTCGCGCTCGCGAAGGTGAACGGCGAGTCGGCCGCGAAATTGACGTGGCAGGGGAAATCGCTAAGCGAGCGGGAATTCGCGAAGGCGGTGGGCGTGAACGGCTATCCGTCGACCTACTTCATGAAACCGAACGCCGATCTCCTCGGCGGCGTCGCCGGATACATCAAGGCGCCCGACATGCTGATCTACACGAAGTACGTGCATACGAAGTACTACGAGAAGGGGAAGCTCCAGCAGTTCGCCGACTCGCTCCGCAAGCTCGGCTCGTAGACGGCGCCCGCCCCCGGCGCTCAGGGCCTCAACCGCAGCGCCAATCCCACCGAGCCGTAGGCGTTTCGATCCCACGTCACCGGGGCCAGCACGGAATCGCGAATGGCCCAGATGAAGGGGCTTTCCTTCGGCTGTCCGCGGTCATCGAGCACCTCGAGCCTCACGTACACCCCCTGCAGACTCCAGCGCCCCTTCTGATTCAAAACACCTTTCCCCGCGTACGCCGAGGAGAAGAGCGCGCTGCTGTCGGCGCGGAAGATGACCTTCACGTCGCGGTAGCCGGTGTTCACGGCGGGGAGCCGGCCGAGGTACATCACCGGTGCGGGGCCGAACGTCGGGCTGCCGGGGAGGAATTCCGATGCCAGATCGCTCGCGGCGTCGGCCACCGAGAGCCATCGCTTCACGTCGGCGATAGCCAGGTGCATCGAGTCGAAGAGATTCGCGTCGGCGCTTCCCCGCGGATAGGGATTCGCCTGCGGTGTGGCGGCAAGGTAGACGCGCCCACGCGCTCGCGCGATTTCACCCCCCCAAGAAGCACTGCCCGCCTGCCCCAATTTCGTCCAGGTCGACTCGGGGAAGACGTGAATGCGGAGGAGTACCTCGGGGCGCTGGGCGAAGTCGGCGGGCTGGTAGAGCACTTCAGCGATGGAGAGCGCGCCAGGCACGCGCGCTCGGGCCGCTTCGCCGGTGACCTCGGAAACGAGATAGCGATCCGCCTGCCAGACGGGGGGGGGCGCGAAGCGAAAGCCGGTCGCCGTGGAAACGTAGGGCGCGATGGCGGGGGCGCGTCCACCGGGCGATTCGTCGCGGCGGCCGCACCCCGCCGCGACGAACAGCGAGGCGAGGGCGAGCGCGAGGAGGGCGATGAGCCCTGCCCGCGCCAGAAGTCGAATCAGGCGCCGCCCCCCGGTGCCGAGCCGAATTTCGCCTGGATTTCTTCGAGCGCCTTCGCGTATCGCCGGTTGATCCATTGATGTCCGACGGCGCTCGCGGCGATCCAGTTGAAAAAGCAGAGGAAGCCGCCCAGGCCGTGCGTGAGGATCGCGGAGAGGATGAAGAACCAGTGCACCACCCCGAACCCGATTCCGGCCATGACCTGACCGATGACGAGATTTCCAAGGCCTGGCCAGATGATGTTGAGGATCCAGAGGAGAAGAGGGCTCTTTCGCTCGGCTTTCGCGCGTTCGACTTCGAGTGCGGCGGCGTCCATCAGGCCTCCGGAATGGCGGGGACTACAGCGTTCGAACGATCTCCCGCATGGGGATCTTCCACGCGGGGACGCCGCAGTAACGCTTTCCTTCCGGGCAGAAGGGCTTCACCCCGGCGCGAAGCCTGGGGCCGCACGGAGGGAGGAAGAAGGCGCCAATCCGCGGATTCACCGCGCGGACCTGCTCCGACTCGTCGCGCGCCGCGCTCCAGATTTCCTCCTGCGCGTTCAGGCAGAGGCGCATGGCGCACTTGTGGCGAAGGCCGAGAAGATCGGCCGATTCGGTGAAGCGGAGGCTGACGGCGTTCGGGAGAAGATAGGCGGCGAACTCTTCCGACACGCCGAGCGCGCGGAGCCGCCCGATCGCCTCCCAGGCGCGATTCATCGATTCCTGGTAGCGGCGCTCGACCTTCTCGTCGAGCGGCACGAGGGCGGGGGTGACGTAATCGGGCTCAGTCGAAAGATAGGCGTTCACGCAGGGGCGCGATCCGGGCGTAGCACGATGGCGCTGATCCTGCGAATCGGCCGTGTGCGAGAGCTTCTTCCGGAACGTGTAGGACGGATGGACCATCGTCCGCGAAAGTTTCGAGAGCGTCGTGAGATTGAGCGACCCCGAAAGCGCCGTGTTCGACGCCGGATCCATCACAAGCGTGATGGCGTCGTCGTCGGAGAGAGCCGACGCGGGAAGCCCGAGCACCTCGCGCACCGACGCGGCCAGGATCGCCTCGTTCTCCGGCTTGTAGCTCACCAAGCGCGAGACGAGCCCGCCGAGCGACGCGTCGAATTCGCGGCGCGCCTCCGTGGCCAAGACGGAGCCCCGGAGCCCCGGGTTCTGCTGGAAGAACTGATACTCGAGCGTTTCCTCGAGCGCGATCGGCTCTTCCAGAAGAACTGAGAACTGGGGATCCAACTCCAGCACCGCATCGACCATCGCTTGCACCACGCGCCGCTGCTCGATGGGTGCGTCCAACTGATCGGCCAGGCGGTGATAGCGCATGAGCGTGAGCGCGCTGACCGTGTGATAGAGGTAGCAGTAGGTGCCGATCGGAAGGGCGTAGCGCGCCACTTCCTGTGCCTTCTTCTGAATCTCGCTCGCCCAACGTTCGGGCTGGTGCGCGCGGGCGGGGAAGCGCTTGTAGAACTCCGCTTCCGCGACGGGCGTGAGAAGTGCCCGGAGTTCGTGGTAGTCGCGATGGAGCCGCTCCACAGCGTCTTCGTAGATCCGCTGCGCTTCCGGATTCCCGAGTTCGGGAACGATCGTCGTGCCCGGCTTCACTTCCACGTAGCGCTGGCTTACCTGCTCCGAGTTGTAGAAGGGGTGGCTGTGGAGAAAGGTCCAGACGAACTGGCGCGAGATCTTGTCGAGCGCGAACTGGAAGTGCGCGTGCTGGAAGGTGGTGTGGTGCCCGGCGGCGTAGAGGTCGCGGGCCAACGCGTCGCGCCGCTCGTGGCGAATGGCGCGCTTCTCGTCGGAGAGTGTGTCGCCTCCAACTTCCTCCTGCGTCACGATTCCCTTGGCGGAATAGCAGGTCCGTGCGGTCGCGACCGCGTTGTCGAGCGGCCGGGCGAACGCCTGAACGAGCGTGACCTCCGGGGGACCGGAGCGGAACGGGGCGACTGTCGGGGGCATCGAATCGATTGTGAACCCTTCGCACCCCCCCGACAAGTGTCTAGCGGCGCGTTTCACCTCGGCGGCGCAGCCATCCGAGGAAAGTGTGCGCGCCGGCGAAGATCAGGGACCAGGCGAGGAAGAGCAACGCCAGTCTGGGATTGTCCCGCCACAGGATCCACCGGAGCCCATGGCCGTCGAAGGCGAACGAAAAGGGGATCACCCAGCATGCGATAGCGAGGCTGAGCATCACGCCTCGAGCGCGCATGAATCGGCGCGTCCGTTCCAAGGTCGACTTCTCCAAATTCGGACCGGGCGAAGGGAACGGCTGAGCCAGGAGCGAGTCAGCCCGCGCCGCTCGTTCCAAGATCTCCCGATGGAAATCGGGATTCTCACGCAGAAATTCCTCTACGAGCGTACGCGAGTCCTCGCTCGCTTCTCCCGCCTGGTAGAGCGGAAAAAGATCGTCCACGACGTTTCGGGTCACCTTCATGAGAGCACCTCCCGCGGCACGAGGCCGGCAAGTTTGATCCGGGCGCGATGAACCTTCACTTTCGCGGCCGTCAGAGAAATTCCAAGGGTCCAGGCGATCTCTTCGTACGGCGTCTTGTCGAGGGCGCGCATGAGGAGCGCCGTGCGATCGGCTTCGGGCAACTGCCGGAGTGCGGCTAGCGCCAGATCGAGCGCTTGGCGCTGCTCGACCCGTTCGTGAATTCCCGGCCCGTTCACGGGCTCCGAGCCGTCGAGTTCATCGTGGCGCGAGCGACGCCGGATCTCGTGCCGGTAGACGTTTCTGGCGATCGTGAAGAGGTAGGCACGCACCGTCTGGAGGCGAATCGCCTCCGTCCTGCTCCACACCCGAAGAAAAGTCTCGGAGACGATGTCATCGGCGAGTGATCGGTCGCCACTCAGGTACGTCGCGAACCGATGAACGTCGGGCGCGTACTTCTGATAGAGCTCCCTCAGTTCGTCGGTCAGCACGTAGTAGATATCCCCC
>JANMQV010000044.1:0-17263 GCA_031370645.1 Candidatus Eiseniibacteriota bacterium
AGCGCGTCATACGAAAAGAGCGCGATTCCATCCACACCCAACGCACGCGCACGGCGAATCTTCTCCGAGGCATCTCGCGCGCCCTCGTTATAGATCCCGATCCCCGCCCATACCTGCCGCTTCGTCGGTAGTGACATGGCGGCCGCGATCTGGCGCTCCACGACAGGCGTGCTCGGCGAGTAAGCCATGGGAATGGCGGCATCGAGCAGATTCTCCCGAAGCCACTCCGGCCAATCTTGCAGGTACCGATTCAAGGCCGCGTTCTGATCGGCGATCACGGCGGCGGTCAGCTTGATCTTCCGGCCCGATTGGTCGAGGTCGCGGCGGATATCGCGTACGAGGTTCGTGACCTGCTCCCGCTTCCACTGGATCCAGCGCGCGCGGAGATCGGGCAGATGATCGGCGCCGCCGATGAGATCGTAGAAGGCGCTGTCGGGCCGCTCCAACAGCATCGGGTCGACGCCGAACTCCCTCTCAAACGCGGTGCGCGTGTGGGGGTCGTAGCCGACCGTCGGAGCGGGATAGCGAACGTAGTCGAGATGAATGCCGTCGACCGGATAGCGCGTCACGATCTCGCGGACCAAGTCGCGGATGTGGCGGCGCACGTCGGGATTCCCCGGTGCTAAGTACATCCCCTCGAGCTTCTCTTCATGAAATTCCTCGGGAAGCATCTCGGCCAAGCGGCGACCATCGGAGCGGACGGAGATCCAATCGGGATGCGCGTTCACGACGTGAAGCGCGGGGCGAGGCGGCGCACCGGCGGACCACACCAAGTAGACGTTGATCCAGGCGTGGACTTCCAAACCGGCGGCGTGCGCTTTGGCGCAGATGCGCGAGAGCGGATCGAAATCGGCGGGAGCCGCTTCCAGATCGGCGGCGCGCGGTGCGAGATCGGAGGTGTAATAGGCGTCGCCGCGTCCACGCACCTGCACCAAGAGCGTGTTCGCGTTCACCTGCGTGGAAAGATCGACGATCTGGTCGACCCGTCCCGGTGTGGTAAGCGCGTGGCGCACGATCCAGATGGCGCGCGTTTCTTCACCCGCCGGCGGTGGCCCCGCGACGGCGCGGCCTAGTACGACGGAGTGGAATAGCATGGCGAGCACCAAGACCCTCGCGACGCTACGCACAGGAACCAACAAAAACGCCGGCGCTGACTTCAGCACCGGCGTTCGATTCAGTAGTTTAACGCCCAAGAGCACAGCCCCGTTGGAAGGAAGAACCGATCAGGTTCCGCTGCGCCCCTTCTGACGAGCCCGAGTCGAGGCCTTGGAACCTTGCGGTCCCTTGCCACCACGCTCGGCGCGAGGAGGCTTCGGCTTCTTCTCGGCGCGACCCTTCTTGCCCGGCGCTTCCGTTCCGGCGCCTTCCGCGGGAGCCCCGGCGGCCGCCTTCTTCGTCTTGCCGGCGCCCTTCGTATCCTTCGCGGCGGCCTTCTCGGCCTTGATCCGCTCCTCCGCCTCGTGGCGCAGGCGCTCCTTCAACTCGGGAGACTTGACCAACTCGAGCAGCGCGGTTTCGCCGGCGTCGCCCAAGCGGCGTCCGACGCGAACGATCCGCGTGTAGCCGCCGTTACGGTCGGCGTACCACGGAGCCACCGTTTCGAACAGCTTCTTCACGACGTCGTCGCCGTGCACGAAGCGGGCGACGTGGCGCCGCGCGGCCAAATCGCCGCGCTTCGCGAAGGTGATCATCCGCTCGCCCAGACGGCGCGATTCCTTCGCCTTCACCACGGTGGTCTCGATCCGCTCGTGAATGAAGAGCGAGGTGATGAGATTCCGCAGCAAGGCGCGCCGGTGCTCGCGCGTGCGGCTCAGTTTCTTGAATGATTTACGGTGGCGCATCGTTCGGGATCCTGTCCGTTACGGGCGGGCCGCGCTTAAGCGGCTTCGACCTTCTCGCCCAGCTTGTACTTCGATACGTCCATCCCGAAACCGAGGTTCATCCCGATCAGGATGTCGGCGATCTCCTTCAGCGACTTCCGTCCGAAGTTCCGGTACTTGAGCATCTCGCCCTCGGATTTCAGGACCAGTTCGCCGATCGTCTTGATGTTGGCGGCCTTCAGGCAGTTCGACGAGCGGACCGAAAGCTCCAGCTCCTCGACGCTCCGCTCCAGCAGCGCCTTGATGCGAAGGAACTCCTCGTCCACTTCCTCCTCGACCTCCTCCACGATCTCTTCCTCGAAATGAATGAAGAGCGCGAAGTGATCCTTGAGGATCTTGGCGGCGTAGGCGAGCGCGTCCGACGGGATCACGCTGCCGTCCGTCCAGATTTCGAGCGTCAGCTTGTCGTAGTCGATGCGCTGTCCGATGCGCGTGTTCTCGACTTCGAAATTAACCTTCGTCACCGGCGAGAACATGGAGTCGATCGGGAGGACGCCGATGGGGCGGTCCTGCGTCGCCTGGTTCTCGGCCGAAACGTAGCCGCGGCCGGCGCCGATCTCGATCTCGCAGCGGAACTCGCCGTCCTTGTTCAGGGTGGCGACGTGCAGTTCGGGATTGAGGATCTCGATGTCCGGATCGGCCTTCAGGTCGGCGGCCGTGGCCGCCGCCTTGCCGCGGACGTCGAACGTCGCCATCTTCGGCGCGTCGCTGTGAATCTTGAAGCGCATCTGCTTCAGATTCATGATGATCTCCGGCACGTCTTCCTTCACGCCGGTGATCGTCGAGAACTCATGCTGCACGCCCTCGAGCTTCGCGGCCGTGACGGCCGCGCCCGGAAGCGACGAGAGAAGGACGCGGCGCAGGGCGTTGCCCAGCGTCACGCCGAATCCGCGCTCCAGCGGTTCGATCGAGAACTTCGTGTAACTGTTCGTCATGGACTTGTCGTCCACTTCGACGTTCTTCGGCATCTGCAAGTTCTTGAACTTCATGGCGCGTTGGTTCCTCCGTAGGCCGCGGTTACTTCGAGTAAAGCTCGACGATGAGCTGCTCGGAGACCTTGGTCGGGATGTTGCCGCGCGTCGGGTACTCCAGGAGTCGACCCGAGAGCTTCTCGGAATCGAGGGAGAGCCACGCCATGGTCTCCCGGCCCTTGTTGGCCTCCAATGATGACTGAATCGCCACCGAGTCCTTGCTGCCGGGACGAACGCGGATCTCGTCCCCCACCCGGACTTGGAACGACGGGATATCGACGAGACGGTCGTTGACCGTGAAATGACGGTGCCGCACCAGCTGCCGGGCCGACGTGCGCGACGGCGCGAAGCCGAGCCGGTAGACCAGGTTGTCCAGACGGCGTTCCAGCAACAGAAGCAGGTTCTCGCCGGTGACGCCCTTCTTCTGCTCGGCTTTTTCGAAATAGTTCCGGAACTGCGCTTCCAGAATCCCGTAGATCCGGCGCGCCTTCTGCTTCATGCGCAGCTGCTGCCCGTAGTTCGTCTCCTTCGACCGGCGGTCGCGCCCGTGTTCACCGGGGGCGTAGCCTCGCCGCTCGAACGCGCACTTCTCCGTGAAGCAGCGCGAACCCTTCAGGAAGAGCTTCTCGCCTTCCCGGCGGCAGAGCCGGCACTTTGCATCGCGATATGTCGCCATAGGGTGAGTGAATTCCTCCTGTAACCGCTAAACGCGGCGCCGCTTCGGCGGGCGGCAGCCGTTGTGCGGAATCGGGGTGACGTCTTTGATGGCGGTGATCTCGAGTCCTGCCGCCTGGAGCGAGCGAATAGCCGCCTCGCGTCCCGCGCCCGGACCCGTCACCCAAACTTCCACCTTCTTCAATCCGAGGGAAATCGCTTCCTTGCCCGCCGACTCGGCCGCCATCTGAGCGGCGAACGGCGTGCTCTTCCGCGATCCCTTGAAGCCGACCTTTCCGGCGCTGGCCCACGAGACCGTGTGCCCGTCGAGGTCGGCGATCGTGATGATCGTGTTGTTGAACGTGGACTGGACGTGGGCCACGCCCGCGACGCCAACCTTCCGTTCCCGCTTCTTCTTCGGTTTTGGTGTTGCGGTTGCTTCGGCCACGCTGCTTCCTTTCCTCGGGTGTCGCGCTTACTTCGCCGGAGCCTTAGGCGCCGGCCTGGCGACAGTCTTCCGCATCGCGCCGGCCGTCTTCTTCGGCCCCTTACGCGTGCGAGCGTTGGTACGAGTGCGCTGCCCACGCGCCGGGAGACCCTTGCGATGACGCAGTCCCCGGTACGCGCCGATGTCCATCAGGCGCTTGATGTTCATAGCGACTTCGGTGCGGCGGGCGCCCTCTACCTTGAACTGCGCCTCGATAACCTGGCGCAGCCGCCCGACTTCCTCGTCCGCGAGGTTCTTGACGCGCGTGCTGGGGTTGATCCCCGTGATGGAAATGATCTTTCGCGCGGTCGAGGGACCGATTCCAAAAATGTAGGTCAGGCCAATCTCGATGCGCTTTTCGTTCGGGAGATCGACCCCGGCGATACGTGCCAAACTGTTCCTCCTTACCCGGCGCTTAGCCTTGCCGCTGCTTGTGGCGCGGGTTCTTGCAAATGATCCGCACGACGCCCTTGCGCCGAACGACCTTGCAGTGTTCGCAAATCTTCGTGACCGAAGCCTTCACCTTCATGACGACCGCTCCTCGCGAATGCTTACTTGTACCGGTAAACGATGCGCCCGCGCGTCAGATCGTAGGGCGAAAGCTCCACCGTCACCTTGTCCCCCGGCAGAATCTTGATGAAGTTCATCCTCATCTTGCCGGAGATATGCGCCAGAACCCGGTGACCGTTCTCGAGCTCCACGCGGAACATCGCGTTCGGCAGGGGCTCGACAACCGTTCCCTCGACCTGGACGCCTTCTTCCTTGGCCATGCCCCTCTCAGTCCGCCTCGACGAGTGAGAGCACCTCAGGTCCGGCCGCGCCGATCGCGACCGTGTGCTCGAAGTGCGCCGAGCGCTTCCGATCCGCGGTGACCACGGTCCACTGATCCGCCAACGTCACCACGTCCGCCGTTCCCGCGTTCACCATCGGTTCGATGGCGAGCACCATTCCGACGCGGAGTTTCGGACCTTCGCCCGGCCTCCCGTAGTTCGGAACCTGCGGCTCCTCGTGGAGCGCGCGGCCCACGCCATGACCTACGAGCGCGCGAACGACCGAAAAGCCCGCTTCCTTCACCGTCCGCTCGATTGCCGCCGAGATGTCGGAGACCCGCCCTTCCGGACGAACCTGCGCGATCCCGGCCGCCAGCGACTTCTCCGTCGCGTCGAGCAGCCGCCGTAACTCCGGCGCGATGGTTCCCACCGGGAACGTGCGCGCCGCGTCGGCGTAAAATCCGGCCTTCTTCACCCCGATGTCGAGCGAGACGATGTCTCCCTCTTTCAGGATGCGCTTGGCCGAGGGGATCCCGTGGACCACCTCTTCGTTCACCGACGCGCAGATGCTCGCCGGGAACCCCCGGTATCCCAAGAACGCCGGCTCGCCTCCCTGGTCGCGGATGAACTTCTCCGCCACCTTATCGAGGTCGAGGGTCGAGACCCCGGGCCGCGCCTCCCGCCCCAAGGCGAGAAGACACTTCCCCACGATCTGCGCGCTCTCCCGAATCCGCGCCACTTCCTCGGGCTTGTAGGTCTGGATCACCGAATTCCCGCCGCCGGCCATGCCGGTCGCCGTCCCCGGATTCAGGCCGCCGGACGCAGGATGCGCCGAATGGCGCCGTACACCTGCTCCGCCGGTCCCGCCGCGTCCACGTTCCGGAGGACTCCCCGCTTCGCGTAGTACGCGACGAGCGGCGCGGTCTCCCGTTCGTAGACTTCCAGCCTCGCCCGAACCGTCGCCGGTTCGTCGTCGGCCCGTTGCTTGAGCGCCGAGCCGCAGAGATCGCACTGTCCCGCGACCTTCGGCGGCTTGGAGCTCAAATTGTAGATGGCGCCGCACGAGCTGCAGAGCCACCGGTCGCGGAGCCGGTTCACCACCGTCTCGGTCGGAACCATGAGGTTCACCACATGGTCCAGCGACTTTGCCCCGCCCGCCTGAAGCAGGGCCGCGAGCCCGTCGGCCTGCGCCACCGTGCGCGGAAAGCCGTCGAGCAGAAACCCGTTCGCCGCGTCGCCGAGTGAAAGCCGGGTCTCGATCAGTCCGAGCACCGTCTCGTCGGCCACCAGCCGTCCCGCCTTCACGTCCGCCTGCGCGGCCATCCCGAGCCGAGTCTCCTCGGCGATCGCCTGTCTCAGGATGTCGCCCGTCGAGATCAAAGGGACGTGCCGCTCGGCCGAAAGACCTTTGCCGTGCGTTCCCTTCCCGCTCCCCGGAGGCCCGAGGAGCACAACCCTCATCGACGGCCCCGCAAGCGCGAATTCCCCGTCAGCCCCTCGTAGTGCCGCATCAAGAGGTGCGACTCGATCTGCTGCAGCGTATCGAGCGCGACGCCGACGACGATCAGGACGCTCGTCCCACCGAAGTAGAACGGAACGTTGAACTTCGAAATCAGAATGTCGGGCAGCACCGCGATGATGGCCAGGAAGATGGCGCCCGGCAGGGTGATGCGCGACAGAATCCGGTCGATGTAATCGGAGGTCTTCCGGCCCGGACGAATGCCCGGGATGAAGCCGCCGTACTTCTTCATGTTATCCGCCATGTCCGTCGGGTTCAGGACGATGGCCGTGTAGAAATAGGTGAAGAATACGATCGTGAGCCCGTAGATCACCACGTACGCCCAGGTGCCGTGCGCCACGAAGTTCGCCACGGCCTGAATGGCCGGGTTCCCTTGGAACGCCAGCGCCAGGGTGCTCGGCAGCATGATGAGCGACTGGGCGAAGATGATCGGAATCACGCCCGCGGTGTTCACGCGGAGCGGGATGTGCGTCGTCTGCCCGCCGTACATCTTTCGCCCGACCACGCGCTTCGCGTACTGCACCGGGATCTTCCGCTGCGCCTGCGTCATCGCCACGACGGCCGCGATGACCAGGAAGAACACCACCAGCATCATGCCCGCCACGATCGGCGAGAGCGTTCCGACGCGGAGCGCCCGGACGGTGTTGATCAAGTCCGCCGGGAAGCGAGCCACGATGCCGATGAAAATGATGAGCGAAATGCCGTTTCCGATCCCGCGCTCGGTGATCTGCTCGCCGAGCCACATGATGAGGATCGTCCCGGTGGTCTGGGTGAGCATCGTCATCAACTGGAACCCGAGTCCCGGATTCGGCACGACCGGCATCCCTTGCGCGCCCATCGACTGTAAGAATTTGGCGAAGGCGAGCGACTGCGCCATTGCCAGGAGAACCGTACCGATGCGCGTGTACTGCGTGATCTTCTTCCGGCCCTCTTCCCCTTCCTTCTGCAACTTCTCGAAGTACGGGACCACGGCGCCAAGCAACTGGAAGATGATCGACACCGAGATGTACGGCATGATCCCGAGCGCGAAGACCGTGGCCTTCGAGAACGAGCCGCCGACGAAGAGATCGTAGAGACCGAACAGCGTGTTCGACTGATGCGAGAACGCCGCCACCAGCGCTTCGCTGTTCACCCCCGGGGTCGGGACGTGCCCGCCCAACCGGTAGACGACCAGCAGTGCTACGGTGAAAAGAATCCGGCGCTTGAGTTCCGGAATCCTGAAAATGTCTTGGACCTTGTCGAAGACGCCCATGGACTAGTCGCGCGCCTTCTTCACGTGGCGCGGCCGGTACTTCACGGGGGTCGGCAGGGTGATCGTTCCGCCCGCCGCCTCGATCTTCTCCTTGGCCGTCGCGCTCACCGCATCCACCTGGAGCGTCAGCGCGATCGAAATGTCTCCGTTTCCGAGGATCTTCACCGGCTGCGTCGTCTTGTCGATGAGGCGCTTCGCCTTCAGGGTCGCGCGCGTCACCGTCGCGCCCGCCTCGAACCGCGAGAGATCGGCGAGATTCACGACCTGGCGCTCGACGCGTTGGATCGGCGTGAAGCCCATCTTCGGCAAACGGCGCGTGAGCGGCATCTGACCGCCCTCGAACCAGCGATGAACCTTGCCGCCCGAGCGGGCCAACTGGCCCTTGTGACCGCGTCCGGAAGTGCCGCCGACGCCCGAGCCGGTACCGAGACCCCGGCGCTTGCGCGGGTGCGTGGCGCCCTTCGCGGGGCGGAGCGTGCCGATGCGGAGCACCTTCACTTCGAGCCTCCCTTCGCCGCGGACGTGGACCTTGGTTTGGTGGCGGGCTTCGCTGCCTTCGGAGCCTTGGGCGTTGCCGCCGTCGGCGCCTTGGCGGCCGCGCGGGCAACAGGCGTCGCGGGCGCCGCGGGCATCGCGTCGCCGGCCGAAACCGACTCCACGCTCACCAGATAAGAGACCAGGGCGATCATGCCGCGAATCTGCGGCGTGTCCTGCTTGACGACGGAATGACGGATACGGCGAAGCCCCAGCGCGGCCAGGGTCCGCTTGTGCTTTTCAAGGCAGCGGATCTTGCTCCGCTCCTGCGTGATCTTAACGAGCGCCATCGGTCCCCTCCGTCTTCCGACGGGTGCCGAACATCTCTTCGACGGTGCGACCGCGCATCGCGGCGACTTCCTCCGCCCGGCGAAGCGACTTCAAGCCGGCGACGGTAGCCGCGACGATATTGTGCGGATTGCTCGAGCCGAGCGACTTCGTGAGCACGTCCTTGATTCCCGCCACCTCGAGCACGGCGCGCACGGCGCCGCCCGCGATGACGCCGGTACCGGAACTGGCCGGCTTCATGAGCACGTCGCCCGCGCCGAACTTGCCGCGCACGAGGTGAGGAATGGTCGTCCGGCGCATGGGCACCACGAACATCCGCTTCTTGGCGGACTCGCCCGCCTTGCGAATGGCATCCGCGACTTCGTTCGCCTTGCCGAGACCGACGCCGACTCGCCCCTTACCGTCGCCCACGGCGACGATCGCATTGAAGCTGAAGCGGCGACCGCCCTTTACGACCTTGGCGACGCGATTCACGTTGATGACGCGTTCGAGAAACTCCGAATCCGTCTGCTGGGGCCGGGGTCCCCCGCGGCCGCGCTGTTGTGGCTGGGCCATTCGTACTCCTAGAAGTTCAGGCCGCCCTCACGGGCGCCGTCGGCGACCGCTTTGACACGGCCATGGTAGAGATACCCGCCGCGATCGAAGCAGACGCGCTCAATCCCTTTTTCCTTCGCCATCTCGGCGATACGCTTGCCGACCGCCTTGCTTGCCGCGATCTTCCCCTTCGCACCCGTCAGGGTGCCGCTCACGTCCTTGTGGCTGGACGAGATCGTGAGGAGCGTGCGGCCGGCCAGATCGTCGACCAGCTGAACATAGATGTGATTCAAGCTCCGGTAGACGGTGAGACGCGGCCGCTCGGCCGTGCCGTTCACTTTCTTCCGGATCCTCATGTGGCGCCGCTGGCGCCCCTTCAGTCTCGGTGTCGCCTTCGATTTCATGGTTCCGTTCCTACCGGGATCGGCGCCCGCGATTACGCGGACTTACCGCCCGCGGCCTTGCCCGCCTTGCGACGGATGTATTCGCCCGCGTACTTGATGCCCTTCCCCTTGTAGGGTTCGGGCGGCCGGAAGTCGCGAATGTCCGCGGCGACCTGGCCCACGAGCTGTTTGTCGTGACCGGTGACCGTCAACTTCGTCGGGCTCTCCACGATGATGGAGATTCCCGCCGGAGGATCGAACTCGATCGGATGCGAGTAGCCGAGCTGCATGGTGAGCCTCTTGCCCGCCAGCTGCGCGCGATACCCCGTGCCGACGATCTCGAGCGCCTTCGAGTACCCGGTCGTCACGCCCGTGACCATGTTCGCGAGAATGGCGCGCGTCGTCCCGTGGAGCGCGAGGGCCTGCTTCCCCCCGCCCGCCTGCGTGACGGTGACTTCCTTCGGACCGACCTCGACTTCGACGCCGTGCCCGATCGTAAACAACATCTCCCCCTTGGGGCCCTTCACGCGGATCGTGCCCCCGTCCCGCGTCACCGTGACGCCGGCGGGAATGACGATCGGCATTTTACCAATTCGAGACGGCATCGTTCGCTCCTACCAGATGCGGCAGAGGAGCTCGCCACCGAGCTTCTCTTCGCGCGCTTCCTTGTCGGTCCGGATGCCCGTCGACGTGGAGACCAGCGCGGTGCCGAGTCCGCCCTGAACACGGGTGACCTGGTGGCTCCGCACGTAGACCCGCCGGCCAGGCTTGCTGACCCGCTCGAGTCCCTGGATCACGGGGCGTTCCTTCGAGTCGTACTTGAGATAGATGCGAAGCACGCCCTGCTTCTTGTCGTCGATGGACTTGAAATTGTTGATGTACTTCTCGCGCAGCAATACCCGCACGATCTCCGTCTTCACGTTGGAAGCCGGAACGTCGACCTTCTTATGCCGCGCCTTGCAGGCGTTGCGGATCGAGGTCAAAAGATTTGCGATCGGATCACTAAGCGACATGTTCTCCCTTCTTACGAGGCGGGCTTACCAGCTCGCCTTGACGACGCCCGGAATCTGTCCCAACAGGGCCAGCTCCCGGAAGCAGATGCGGCACATCCCGAAATCCCGCAGGAACGCCCTCGGGCGCCCGCACCGGTGGCACCGGTTATAGCGACGCACCTTGAACTTGGGCTCCCGCTTCCACTTTTCGACGATCGACTTCTTGGCCACGTCAGCTCCTCGTTGGCGGCGCCGTCAACGCTGGCGGAAGGGCATATTCATGAGCCGCAGGAGCTCTTGCCCTTCTTCATCATTATGCGCCGACGTCACGAACGTGATGTCCATCCCCCGGACCTTCTCGATACGGTCGTAGTTGATCTCCGGGAAGATGATCTGCTCGGACAGGCCCAGCGTGTAGTTGCCCTGTCCGTCGAAGGAACGGCTCGGAACGCCGCGGAAGTCGCGAATACGCGGCAACGCGATGTTCACGAGGCGATCATAGAACTCGTACATACGGGCTCCGCGGAGCGTCACCATGCAGCCGATGGCCTGGCCCTCGCGCAGCTTGAAATTGGCGATCGACTTCTTCGAGCGGCGGATCGACGGCTTCTGCCCCGTGATCGTCGTCATCTCGACAACCGCCATATCCAGAAACTTGATGTTCACGAGCGCGTCGCCGACGCCCATGTTCACGACGATCTTCTTGAGCCTCGGCGCCTGCATGGGGTTCTTGTACGAGAATCGCTTCATCAATTCCGGAAGTACCGCCTTCTCGTAGTGCTCCTTCAGACGCGGGACCCGGTTCGGGGCCTCGGCCGCTCCAATCGCTACCGCCGCGGCGGCCGCGCTCGAGCTGTCCTTGCCCTTCCCCTTGCCCTTCTTCTCGGCCTTCGGCTTGTTGTCGGCCTTCGGCTTGCTGTCCGCCTTCGGCTTCGCGTCCTTCTTGTCCTTATCTTTCTCGTCGCTCACTTGATCACTCTCGGAATCAGCTCGCCGCAGCGGCCGCAAAACCGCTCCCGCTTGCCGTCGGCCCCAGGCTTGACCGTGACGCGCACGCCCGTCTGGCACTTCGAGCAAAGATGCATGACGTTCGAAACGTGCATCGGCGCCTCGCGCTCGATGACGCCGCCCTGCTGCCCCGCGGCACGCGCCCGCGTGTGGCGCTTCATGAAATTGACCTTCTCCACGATCACGCGATTCTTGGCGCGGATGACCATCAAGAGGCGTCCGGATTTGCCCTTGTCGTCCCCGGCGATGACAATTACCTGATCGTTTTTACGAAACGTCGTGCCCATGTCGGCTCCCTTATCCCTAAACCACTTCCGGAGCGAGGGAGATGATCTTCATGAACTCGCGCTCGCGCAATTCGCGGGCGACGGGTCCGAAGATACGCGTTCCCTTCGGCTCCTTCTGGTCGTCGATCAGCACCGCCGCGTTCTGGTCGAAGCGGATGTACGAACCGTCCTTACGGCGAACTTCCTTGCGCGTGCGAATGAGCACGGCCTTGTGGACTTCGCCCTTCTTCGCCTGCGCGCCGGGAATGGCGTCCTGGATGGAGACGACGATGATGTCGCCCAGCATCCCGTACCGCTTCCGCGTGCCGCCCAGGACCTTCACGACGCGCGCAACGCGCGCGCCCGAGTTATCCGAGATGATGATGATGCTGCGTGGCTGAACCATGGATTCCCTCTCCCCCTCTCGCTCAGCGCTCGACGCGCGTGACGAAGTCGAGGAGGCGCCAACACTTGTCCTTGCTCAGAGGCCGTGTCTCCATGAAGCGGACCACGTCCCCCACCACGCATTCGTTCTTCTCGTCGTGAATCTTGAACTTGCTGCGCCGGCGAACGTACTTGCCGTAGGTCGGGTGCTTGACCAGGCGCTCGATCGTCACGACGGCGGTCTTCTGCATCGCCGTGCTCACGACAGAGCCGGTCATCACTTTGCGCCGGCCGCGTGCGTCGGAGGTCGTCGGTTCGATCACGCCTTCTTCTCCTTATCCCCGGTGGGCGAGGTCTTCGCCTTCCGGATCTCGCCCAGAATCGTCCGCAGCCGCGCCACGTCGCGCCGCCGCTCGCGGATCAGGACCGGATTGGTCAGCTGCCGCATTTGATTGCGGAAACGGAGGTGAAAGAGCTCCTCGTTCCGCTCCTTGATCTTCGTGAGGATCTCGGCCTCGTCGAGGCCGCGAATCTTTTCCGCCTTAAGCTCCCGCATGGCTCAGCTCCCTGCCCCGTGGCGTTCCACGAACTTGGTCTTGATCGGAAGCTTGCTCGCCCCGAGCCGCATCGCCTGCATGGCGGTCGGACGATCGATGCCTTCCAATTCGAACAGGATCCGCCCCGGCTTCACCACCGCCACCCAGAACTCCGGATTGCCCTTGCCCGAGCCCATTCGGGTTTCGGCGGGCTTCACGGTCACCGGCTTGTCCGGGAAGATCCGAATCCACATCTTGCCGCCGCGCTTGATGAAGCGCGTGATGGCCACGCGAGCCGCCTCGATCTGGCGGTTCGTGATCCACGCCGGCTCGAGCGTCTGCAGCCCGAATTCTCCGAACGTGACCGTCGATCCGCGTATGGCGAGACCCTTTCGACGGCCGCGGAACTGCTTGCGGTGCTTGACTCTTTTCGGTACGAGCATCCGACCGGCTCCTTACGCGTTCCGGGCCGGCGCCGCGGGGGCCACTTCGGCCACCTTCGGGCGTTCCAGGATTTCGCCTTTGAAGATCCAGATCTTCACGCCGCACGCCCCGTAAATCGTCCGGGCCGTGGCGCGCGCGAAGTCGATGTCGGCACGCAGGGTATGGAGCGGCACGCGGCCGTCGCGATAGCTTTCGGTGCGAGCCATTTCCGAGCCGCCGAGGCGCCCCGAGCAGACGATGCGAATGCCGCCGGCGCCCGAGCGCATGGTGGAAGCGAGCGCCTTCTTCATGGCGCGGCGGAACGAGACGCGCTGTTCCAACTGGCGCGCGACATGTTCGGCCACCAGCGTGGCGTCGAGATCGGGCTTCTTGACCTCGTCGATGTTCAGGAACACTTCCTTCTTCGTGATGTGCTGAAGCTCGTCACGAAGCTGGTCGACCTGCTGGCCGCGCCGTCCGATGACCAGGCCGGGCCGCGCCGTCGAGATGTTCACCGTCACCTTGGAAACCGCCCGCTGAATGATGATCCGCGAGATTCCCGCCTGGGCGAGGCGCTTCTTCAGGTACTTCCGAATGAAGAGGTCCTCCTCCAGCAGCTTCGCGTAGTCCTTGCGCGCGAACCAGCGCGAGTCCCACGTCTTGATGATGCCGAGGCGCATCCCGATCGGATTGGTTTTCTGCCCCACGCTAGCTCTCCTTGGTCGACACGGCGGCCTTGCGGCTCCGCGTCGGCTTCTTCGGGGTGGCTTCGGCCTTTGCCGCCGCCTTCGCCTTCACTGCCTTCGCCGGAGCCGGGGCCTCGGCCTTGGCGGCCGGGCGCGCGCGACGCGACGACGGCGGAGCGACCGCCACGGCCTCGCCTTCGACAATGATGGTGATGTGACACGTGCGCTTCAGGAGGGGCGTCGCCCGTCCCTGCGCCCGCGGCATGATTCGCTTCATGGTGGGACCGGCGTTGGCCGTTGCGTGCTTCACGTGCAACGACTCGACGTTGATCTTTCCCTCCGTCGCCACGGCGTTGGCCACGGCCGACTGGAGCACCTTCCGAATGGTCCGCGCCACGTGCTTCGGCGTGAAGAGCATGATCTCGGCGGCCAGGTCGACTCGCTTGCCGCGAATCAACTGGAGCACCTGATCCGCCTTTCGCGGCGTCACCCGGACGTATCGTGCGATCGCTTTAGCTTCCATGGCTTATTCCCTGGTTCGCGGCTACTTCGCCGCCGTCGGTCCCGCGGTCACCTTCTCCACGTGCGAGCTGTGCCCGCGGAAGATCCGCGTGGCGGCGAACTCGCCGAGTTTATGACCCACCATGTTCTCGGTGATGTAGACGGGAATGAACTTGTTCCCATTGTGAACCGCGAGCGTGTGGCCGACGAATTCCGGCGAGATGGTGCAGCGGCGCGCCCACGTCTTCATGACGCGCTTCTCGTTCGCCTTGTTCATAGCCTCGACCTTTTTCAGAAGCTTCGCGTCCACGTACGGACCTTTTTTTACGGAACGGCTCATCGTTGTTTTCTCACTCCCGCGGGACGGTTACTTCGACCGCCGCCGCACGATCAACTTGTCGGACAGCTTGCTCTTCCGCGTCTTCTTGCCCTTCGTGAGGAGACCCCACGGCGAGCACGGGTGACGGCCGCCCGATGACTTCCCTTCGCCACCGCCCATCGGATGATCGACCGGGTTCATGGCCACGCCGCGCACGCTGGGGCGACGCCCCATCCAGCGCGACTTGCCCGCCTTGCCGATCACCTCGTTCTGGTGGTCTTCGTTTCCAACCTGGCCGATGGTGCAGTACGACTTCGTCGGCACCTTCCGCATTTCGCCCGACGGCAACCGCAACTGCGCGTAGTCGCCCTCGCGCGCCATCACCTGGCAGTAGGTGCCGGCGCTACGCGCGATCTGGCCACCCTTGCCGGGGACGAGTTCCACGTTGTAGACAAACGTGCCGAGCGGGACGATGCCGAGCGGCATCGCGTTCCCGGGCTTCACGTCCGCGTCCGGACTCGCGATCACGGTGTCGCCGACCTTCAAAAGCTGCGGCGCCACCATGTAGCGCTTCTCCCCGTCCGCATAGTGCAGGAGGGCGATCCGCGACGTACGGTTCGGGTCGTACTCGATGTGCGCCACCTTCGCCGGAATCCCGCGCTTGTCGCGCTTGAAGTCGACGAGGCGATAGAGCTTCCGGTGTCCTCCGCCGCGAAGCCAGGCGGAGGTGTGTCCATGGTTGTCGCGCCCGCCCGTCCGGGAGATGCGCTCCACGAGAGACGGCTCCGGGCGGCTCCGCGTGATCTCCTCGAACGTCGAGATCGTGCGGAAGCGCTGCACCGGGGTCAGCGGTCGAAATTTACGAAGTGGCATATCGATTACACCTGCTCGAAGAGCTCAATCGTCTCGCCCTTCTTCAGCGTGACGATGGCCTTCTTCCAGTCGGGACGGTGACCCGCGTGACGGCCGACCCGCTTCGGCTTGCCGTGAACGCGGAGGGTGCGGACCGTGGAGACCTTCACGTTGAAGATCGCCTCGACCGCCTGCTTGACTTGGATCTTGTTGGCGCTGCGCGCGACTTCGAAGAGGTAGCCGTTCTGACTCTCGCGGAGCCGGGTTCCCTTTTCGGTGATGCGGGCGCGGCGCACGATGTCGCGTGGTTCGAGGTTCATGGGCTGAGTCGCTCCGTCAGGCGCTTGAGGCCCGCCTCGCTCAGCACGAGGCAGTCGCAGTTCATCAGCGCGTAGGTGTTGAGAGTGTGGCTCTCGAGAGTTACGACGCGGTCGAGATTGCGCGACGACTTCACGAGCGTCGTGCCGGCCTTGTCGAACACCCAGAGCACCTTCTTCTCCGCCAGACCGACCTTCCCGAGGAGGATCGCCAGCGTCTTCGTCTTCGGCTGATCGAGACTCGGCGGATCCATCACCACGACGTTGCCGTCACGGGCGCGGGCCGTCAGGGCTCCGCGAATCGCGTTCCGCCGCGCCTTCACGTTCATGGCCAGATTCCAGTCGCGTCCCTTCGGTCCGAACGCCACGCCTCCGCCCGGCCAGAGCGGAGAGGTGTTCGAGCCGGCGCGGGCACGACCGCCGCCCTTCTGCTTCCAGGGCTTGCGACCGCCGCCGCTCACGTTGGCGCGGTTCTTCGTCATCACCGTCCCCTGGCGCTGATTCTCCAGGTGACGCTTCACGGCTTCCCAGATCAAATGCTCGTTGATCTCGGCGTCGAACAGAGCGGCCGGGAGCTCGACCGTGCCGAGATCCTTACCGTCCGTGCTGAATTTGCGTGCGGTTGCCATGGTTCGTTCCGTCGTCCGTTACGTGGTGCGGCGAATCAGGACCGTGCCATTCGGGGCGCCCGGAACGGAACCGCGCACCCAGACGAGGTGCTGCTCGGCGTCCACGCCGATCACCTCGAGATTCTTGACCGTCACTCGCTTGCCGCCCATGCGGCCCGGCAGGCGCTTACCCTTGATGACGCGGCTCGGATACGCCGAAGCGCCGATGGAGCCCGGCTGCTTGTGCGTGACGCAACCGTGCGTCTCGCGACCGCCCGAGAAATGATGCCGCTTCACGACGCCCGCGAAGCCGCGGCCCTTCGAGTTGCAGGTCACGTCCACCTTCGAGCCGATTTCCAGAAGGGTGACGCTCAGCTCCTGCCCTTCCTGATACGCGGCCGCGTCGTCGACGCGCACTTCCATGAGCGTCCGCGTGCCGGCGGCGCCGTACTTCTTCAAATGGCCGATCACCGGAGCGGTCTGGTTCTTCGCCCGGCGGGAGCCGAAACCCAACTGGACGGCGGAATAGCCATCGCGAGCCGGCGTCTTCAACTGGACGACCTTGCAAGGGCCGGCCACCAAAAGCGTCACCGGAACCACGCGACCCGTCGCGTCGAACAGCTGGGTCATTCCGATTTTTCGCGCGAGCAACCCGATCATGTTGGGTCTTCCCGTTCGGAGTTAGAGCTTGATCTCGATGTCCACGCCGGCCGGAAGATCGAGCTTCATCAGCGCGTCGATCGTCTGGGGCGTCGACTTCACGATATCGATGAGCCGCTTGTGGACGCGGATCTCGAACTGCTCCCGCGACTTCTTGTCCACATGCGGGGAACGAAGCACCGTATAAACCGAGCGTTGCGTCGGAAGCGGGATGGGACCCGCCGTCCGAGCGCCGGTGCGCTTGGCGGTACGAACGATTTCTCCAGCCGACTGGTCGAGGATCGCGTGATCGTACGACCGAAGGCGGATGCGAATACGCTGGCCCGGAGCGGTGGTGGCCATTACTCGACGATCTCCGTCACGACGCCGGCGCCGACGGTGCGGCCACCCTCGCGAATGGCGAACCGAAGCCCCGTCTCCATCGCGATCGGCGTGATCA
>JANMQV010000074.1:0-4730 GCA_031370645.1 Candidatus Eiseniibacteriota bacterium
CTCGATACGGCGCGAGTGCCTCGACCACGTCGTGATCGCGAGCGAGAAGCACCTGCGGCTTGTGCTCCGCGACTACCTCGGCTACTACTCGGAAGCGAGGACTCATCTGGGCCTCGGGAAGGACTCCCCGGAGGCGAGGGCAGTTGAGCCGCCGGAGGCAGGCCGGCTGGTCGCGCTCCCCCGGGTCGGCGGTCTGCACCACCGCTACACCCGCCGCGCGGCGTAGGATTCACTTCCGCCCCACGGAATACGCATCACCAGAAACGCGTGCAGTCTTGAGCCGAGCGGGCGGAGCTTCATGCCGCGCGTCCGCTCTGGCGCCGCGCGTTCCTTCCAGTTCGTCCACGCCACGTCCTACCAGAGGAGATCCTCCCGTTCACGATGCCGAAGACGTCCGCGTTGCGGGGACCTGAACAGGGAGGGAAGAAACCGATTCGCTTGCGGATTGATTTATGAGAAGGGACAACCGCGGTGATCGACCCCGCGAGAGTCGTGATGGTGGCCCATACAAGTGCGCCACGGTAGCTCGCGGTACCGCTTCCATACAGGGTCGCAACTCCTTTGAAATTGTCGTTCGACCCGTTCGCGAATGCCACAAGGCAACCGGATACCAGCATGAAGGCTCCGAGAACCGGCGCCGTCATTGAGGCAGCCCCAGTCTCGGGCCATCTGCACGTCGAGGGCGTCGAGCGGCGCAATCACCGTTCCCTTCCCGGCGATACTCATACTCGATGCACTCCTGTTTTCGCGGGCCCGTAATCAGCCAGCGCAGAAACACACCCCACTCTTCCAATCGCAACTCGGCCGAGTAGGAATCCTCATTGCAGAGATGCGGGCTGACCGAGTACCACGAGCTCGCCGCGTCAGGTGCCAAATCGAACAAATAAACTGGGCTGCCTTCACCAAACCGCAGGTGTTGCATTCGAACCAACTCCGTTCCGAGCAACTCCCAGCGAAAGACGTTTTGGAAGCGAGTCTCCTCGCCAGCAGCGGGACGCCAGGAGCCCGCCTCGGCGAAGTTCAGAACTCCTGCGTGAGGCGACTCAACCACGACCGAGCCAGCGCCGATGCCGTTCCACCCGGTAAGACGGCCGCTACGCGCAACGAAACGAAGCCACCGGATGGGCCGTAAGCACCGCCACAATTCCGCTGCTGGTTCAATTCGCACGCATGTCCTTTCGCCGACACCCCACTGGAACACCAGCGCCGGGGTCGGTCAGGGTATTATGGCCTCAATCACATCCGGCGATATGGTGCACTCCGCGTTGACCACTTCAAGGAGACCTCGATGGCGCCCGCGACGCTTATCCCACACACCGACTACAGAGAATACTCCGTCGAGGAAATGAACCGGCGTTCATCTGAATTTCTTGCCGATATCCGGCGGCGGCGTACGGTGCGCGACTTCTCCGACCGACCGGTGCCGATCGAAATCATTGAGAACTGCCTCCTCGCGGCCGGCACGGCGCCGAATGGCGCCAATATGCAGCCATGGCATTTCGTCGCGGTCAGCGGTGCGGCACTCAAGAGAGAGATCCGTCTCGGCGCCGAGAAAGAGGAGCAAGACTTTTATCGGCGCAAAGCCCCGCCCGAATGGCTGGCCGCACTCTCCCAGCTGGGAACCGACGAGCACAAACCATTTCTTGAGACTGCCCCGCATCTGATCGTGATCTTTGCCAAGCCCTATGGGTTGCTCGGCGATGGGCGAAGAGTGAAGCATTACTACGCGCAGGAGTCTGTCGGGATCGCGGCCGGCATTCTGATCACGGCCGTCCATCACGCCGGGCTCGTATCGCTCACCCATACGCCCAGCCCAATGGGATTCTTGAATCACATCCTTGACCGCCCCACAAACGAGCGTCCATTTCTGGTGCTGGTCGTGGGCTATCCGGCGAGCGGCGCCCGAGTACCGTTAATCACCAAAAAGCCCTTGGAAGAGATCGCGACCTTTAAATAGACCGACGTGGCCCCGCGGGCCGAACAGCGGATCGCTCACGAGGGCGGCACTTCGGCGAGCAACGCATCGACGTGTCGCGTCAGATCTTGCCACTCCCTCGTTCCCTCATGCAGTTCGCCGATCTGCGTGAATCGAATCTTCCCTCGGCGATCGATCAGGTAGATCGTCGGCCAGTATCGGTTTCCAAAAGCGTTCCAGATCGAATAGTTGTTGTCGAGGGCCACCGGAAAGGTCAGCTTCATTCGCGCGAGGGCGCCCCGCACGCGCTCCGTATCGCGTTCCGAGCCGGTTTCCGGGGTGTGCACGCCGATCACGAGGAGACCCTTGCTGCGGTAGCCCTCCCAGAGTTTCTGCATCGCGGGAGCGGTCGCCTGGCAATTTCCGCATCCAAACGTCCAGAACTCTACGAGCAGAACATTTCCTGTTGCTTCCGCTTGTCGGATGGGTGAGGAGTTGAGCCAGGTCTTCGATACGATCGGGGGTGCTTGATGCCGCGAGGGGTCGTGAGGCGCCGCTACGCTGAACGCCTGCCCGGTTCCGGGGAGAGAGCACGAGAGGAGAGTGAAGAGTGCAGCCGCGATGAGCAACCGAACTCCTAATATCGGAAGGGGCCGAACCGCGGGAGATTTGGGAGGATCGATAGCTCCGCTGTCCGGCCCCACCGAATCAATACCTATGGCTTATTGCCGTTGATCGGAATGAGCGGACACTCGAAGCGCTTGACCACTCCCCCGATGCTTACTTCCCCACGCGCCGCCGCAGCGAGAAGGTCCTCCGTGTTGGTGAACTGACGCGGCGAGATGGTCACGAACGTAACCAGGTGGACTTCCCAACGGCCGCCGACGTAGCTTGCGTCCCCTGGTGCGGCCTCCGAAACGGCATGGAGACCAGTTCCCGGGAAGGGATAAATGGCGTTGAACCGGCCGTGGTCGGGGAGATCCGTCGGGGTGTTGACACCGGTGTACAGCTCATCGTGGGCGTAAATGAGATTGGCTGGCGGGCCGTTTCCGGCGATCGCCACCTGGGCCGGGGTGGCCTGAACCAGGGAAACAAATAGGGCCGCCAGAGCGAGAAGGCGCAGCTTGCCGTGCATGTGATAACCCTCCGTTGCGAGATGGAGGAATACCGCGACCGCCACGCCTCCCTCTACGTCGCGTCGGAAGCCCTGTGACTTCGCGTTCCCCTGAAAGGATCACGATTCGAAGTCCAAGGTGTGACCGGGGCAAAAACCCCGGTTGGAACGATGCGGCGCTGGGCACGGCCCGATGCCTCATTGCCCCAGCACCCGGTCCGCCTGCGCGCGCAACATGTTTAGCTTCATGAACTCCATGGGACGAATCGGTTCCACCAGCGAGACCCTCCCGTCCCGGAAGACCGAACGCCGGAAGCCCGCGGACACCGTGGCGGCGGCGGCATCCTGGAGCATCGAAACTTCACCCTCGAGCACACACACGCAACTCGCATCGACTTGGCGGATCACCGCAAGCGTGGTTCCGGTCACGATCGCACGCGCCTCGGGAGTGACGATGTCGAGCCGAGTTCTGCGGAAACCAGGACCGGTCGAGATGCGAACCTCGCCCGAATCCAGCGAAGCAACCATGGACCGCGCGAACCACCGTCCAGGCCTTCCCGGCAGGGTGGCGTCACTCCCCCCGACGAACTGAATCACCGCGATCCCCGGAAGCCTCAGTTCGAGCTGACTGTCAGCAGGCAGGAGCACATGGGCTCCCGGATGAAGTCGGCGCGCAATTTCGGATGGCGCCTCAAGTGGTGTGGGGCGGCCGTCGATCAGCAGCATGCCGCTACCCGATGAGCCCGTAAGTTCCCACGCGGGTCCCGTGTTGAGCACCCAGGCTAGTGCCAGGGCCGCCGCCGCGCCGGCTGCTGCCATTACGGTCAACCCCCCGGACCGGGACCACCACGTACGCGGCTTTCGAGGTACACGTTCGGGGATCGCATCGCGGACGAATTGCGAGCGCAATCGGTCCCGGTACTCCCGATTCGCGGCAAGCCTCGGGAGTTGGCGGAGCGAACGCTGCACGCCCTCGAGGTCCGTGGCCATCTTTCGCCGATCCGTCATGGCCGCGCACCCTCCCCTAGAAAACCAGCGAGGGCTTGCAGCGCGCGAGAGTGCCGCTTGCGTGCTGCGCTATGACTAGTGCCCGTTATCCGAGCAATCAGGTCGTGGGGGAGCCCTTCGAAGTCGTGGAGGACTACGCTCATGCCCAACTCCGGCGGGAGCCGCCGGATGGCCGCTTGCACGCGGCTCTCCTCTTCGGCGACCAGCAGGGCTTGCTCGGGGTTCGGAGCATGGCTCGAAAGCTCCGGCGCGGCGGAATCGTGATCGAGAGGAACGCTCTGCCGCGACATTCGCCACCACGCGGAGCGTCGATGATCGCGACATGTGTTGACGGCTACCGTGTAGAGCCAGGGCGCAGGATCGGTCTCGATGTCGAGATGACCTATGTGACGCCGCACCTTGAGGAAGACGTCCTGGGTAATGTCCTGGGCGGCATCCACATTACCCACGAACCGGTGGACGACTGAAAAGATGCGATCGAAGAAATGATCGAAGAACCTACCAAGCGCTTCCGGGTCGCCCGACTGCGCGAGCTTCAGGTCCTCGCGATTGAGGTCAGGCCAATGCCCGGCCGAGGGCCCGCTCGAAATCGCGGGTCTGCCGCTCGACTTCCATTCGGACCAGTTCTCCTTCGGTTCGGTCCTGTACGAGATGGCCACGGGAAGGCGCGCGTTCCAGGGCGCGACGACGGTC
>JANMQV010000093.1:0-10315 GCA_031370645.1 Candidatus Eiseniibacteriota bacterium
CGGCATCGCGAGGAGCCCGCTCAGGAGCCCCAAGGGGCAGCGCGCGGTGAGCCACCCACCCGCGGCGGTGTTCACCTCGATGCCGCGCGCGCGAAGAAGTCCCGGAGGAACGTCCCCCTGAATCAGGAGTTCCACGAGGACAGTGCCGTCGGGGCGCCGGCTGAGGAAGCGTTCGTGCATCGCGGCCCCGGGGCGGATGTCCGAGAGCGCCGGATGCACCGATTTGGGCGCCGCCATGGCGGGGTGCGCGAGGCCAAACCCAAGAGCGAGGAGCGCCGCAGCGAGGAGGCGAAGAGGTCGCGGCGAGGTGCGAAGGCAACGATGCATGACACGGACCTCGGATGCCGGGGGAGCGGCGGGCAGAACGCCGCCATCATCACACCCTAATTCTATCACGCTTAGGCCCTTTTTCAGGACCCGAAAGCGCGTTACAAATCGTTGATGGCTTTGATCGTTACGGCGCGCACCGGGAGCCGCGACAGCTCGCCCCGCGCGCACCACGTCTCGTGCTCGCGAGCGCCCCGTCCGGCCGAGACCTTCGCCTCCCACACCTCGACCGTGTAGTCGTGGGAAAAGGTCCGATGGCGGATCGTTCGGGCCGGACCGAGCGGTGGTGCGGCGGCCCCATGGGTGCGCGCGAGCGCGCGGGCGACGCGTGCCGAATCGCCCGAGCCGCGCACCGGGAGGTGAGGTGGCGCGAGCGTCGCCCCGTCGTCGGCTGGGTCGGGGAGAAGGAGAACACGTGCGCCCTTACGGAGCAGAAGGAGAACGCGCCGCTCCCGCTTCACCGCACCGACGGTGGCAGGCTCCGGATAGCGATCCGGCTCCCCGCTCGCCGCTGCCCGGCACGAACGCGACACGGGGCACCGCTCGCAAAGGGGCGCGCGGGGGAAGCAGATGGTTGCGCCGAGCTCCATGAGCGCCTGCGTCCAGTCTCCGGGGTGTGCGCCGGGCGCGAAGACCTCGGCGCGCGAGGCAACCACCCGTTTCAGGTCGCCGCCGTCACGGCGACCGCGGAGCCCGTCCCACCGCGCGAGGACTCGGATCACGTTTCCATCCACCGCGGCGGCCGGAACGTCGAACGCGATGCTCGCGATCGCCGCGGCCGTGTAGGCGCCGATGCCGGGAAGCGACTGGAGCGACTGGAGCGATCGAGGAACTTCGCCGCCATGCTCGCGACCGATAAGCGCCGCGCCCGCATGGAGATTCCGAGCGCGCCGGTAGTAGCCGAGTCCCGACCACGCCGCCAAGACATCGGACTCCCGCGCGCGCGCGAGCGAGTTCGGCGTAGGGAATCGGTCGAGGAAGCGGAGATAGAACGGGATCACCGTCTCCACGCGCGTCTGCTGCAGCATGATCTCGCTCACCCAGATGGCGTAGGGATCGCGCGTGCGTCGCCAGGGGAGGTCTCGACGATGCTTTCGATACCAGCGAAGGAGTGCCGCGCGACGCGCTGAATCCTTCACGCTTCGCGACGCGCCGGCCGCTTTCGAGCCGCGGCGTGCGGGACGGGGATTCAGCGGGGGACTCGACTTCATGCGACGAGCGCGGCCGCGCGGTGTCCGCTCTGGACCGCGCTTTCGATCGTCGCGGGAAGCCCCGTGTCGGTCCAGTCGCCGGCGAGGAGAAGCCCCGGCAGCGCGGTCTCGTTCGAGGGGCGATGCGGTTGCACCATCGGTGTCGATCGAATCGTGCCGCGGCGCTCCTTAAAGACCCTCGCGTTGAGCAAGCGAGCCTCCCGGGCGAGAGGAAACGCCTCGCGGAGATCGGCCGTCGTCTCGGCGGCGATCACGCCGGCGTCCCGCGTGGCGTCGCCGAAGGCCGCGCTCCGAATCGTTCCGACTTGGTAGCGATCGACCCCGCGCGACCCGCGATCGAACGCCCACTGCGTGGCCGTGCCGATCATGCCGATGAAGCGAGCCGGCAACACCGGCCGGTCGAACAGGTGCACCGAGGAGACGATCGGCGACCAGGGCGTGGCCACGAGTTCGCGGTAGGGCGCGAGCAACTCGGGGCGGAGCATCCACCCGAGCCGTTCGTGCGTGACGGCGAGAATCACGGCCCCGGCATCGAGCCGCTCGCCGCCCAGAAGCGAAACGCCAGCCGCCCGCCCGTTCTCGACGCGAACGCCGAGCGCGGTCGTGCGGAAGCGAATCGAACCGCCGCGATTCTCGAGATAGCGCTCGAACCCGGTGAAGAGTTCTCCGAGTCCGCGTCGCGCGAGCGCAAGGCCGCTCTTCGACGCCGGTGCGGCGAGAAGCCGGTCGAGAACGCGCGCGAAGAGGAGAGCCGAACCGTCTTTCGTCTCCTCATTCAGGGCGGCGATCGCGAGCGGCCGTAGTAATGCCGCCAGATCCTCGGAGCCACCGGCGCCGTCGGCCGCCAGGAGCCACCGCTCCACCGTGAGCGGAGCCGCCGCCTCGGGCTGCGCGAGGAGCGCCTTCACTTTCGGATGGAGCATGAGCGCCGCCATCCGCCCCGACGGGGAAAGGCGCGAGCAGCCCCCGACGGCGGCGAGCCAATGGAACGGCGCGGGGAGATTCGGCGCCGTCAGCTCGTACTCGCCGTGCCCTCGCTCCCATAGCTTCAAGTGAAGGGTCGGGTCGGCATGAAGCGCGTCGCGCGTGCCGAGGCGATCGAGGAGGCGAAGCGTGTCCTCGTAGAACGAGCCGAGGACGTGCTGGCCGTTGTCGAGCACGTCGCCCGTTCGGGGGTCGGTCCAGGAGGCGGCTCGCCCCCCGACGCGCTGGCGGGTCTCCAGCACCAGCACCGAGACCCCTCGCTCGGCGAGGGCAGACGCGGCTGCCACACCGGCGAATCCGGCGCCGACGACGATCACATCGGGGCGTGCGTTCACGGCTGCGGGCATGGGGTCACGCGCCGAATGCGGTGGCTGCAGCGGTGCTGGCGGCGATCCAGACGCGCTCGATTCGCCGAACGCGCACCTCGCCGCTAAAGACGTCGAAGTCGGAGCGCTCGATCTTCTCGAGGAGGCGGCGATAGACGCGTCCCATGATCTCGGCGGCGAGGTAACGGCGCCGGTCGAGCGAGTGTCCCTCGGACTCCGCCGCGTCGAAGTAGCCACGCGCTCGCTCGGCCTGGTGCGTCATGAGCCGGCGAAACGCGTCGTTGCGTTCGCCGCGCGCCAGCGATTCTTCGCTGTAGCCGAAGCGCGCGAGCTCCTCGGTGGGGATGTAGATCCGTCCGCGGGCAAAGTCGCCCTTCACGTCTCGCAAGATGTTCGTGAGCTGGAGGGCCAGGCCGAGCGATTCGGCATAGACGCGACCCCGCTCGTTTCGATCACCGAAGATGCGGAGGCAGATGAGTCCCACGACCGAGGCGACCCGATAGCAGTAGCGCTCGAGATCGGCAAAGGTCTCGTAGCGAACCCGCGTGAGATCCATCTCGACGCCCGAGATCAACTCCACGAAATAGCCGCGCGGAATCTCGAACCGCCGGACGTGGGGCGCGAGCGCTCGCGTGACCGGGTCGGACGGCTCGCGTTCGTAAAGCGCGGCCAACTCCTCTCGCCAGCGGCTCAGGAGTGTTTCGGCGCGCCGGCGGTCGGGTTCTTCGTCCACGGAGTCGTCCAGAGCGCGGCTCCAGGCGTGAACCGCGCGGATGGCCCGGCGCTGATCGGGAGGTAGAAGCGCGAAGGCGACTCCGAAGTTGGAGCGTCGGCCGGGCGAGGGTGTGGCCACCGCGCTCGATGCAGCTGCCGCTCCCGGCGGATCCGGCGTACCCGCACCAGCCGGAGGCTCGACCCGCGGCGCCGTGGTCGGCGTCATCGGTCGAATCCTAGGAGCGCCATGGTCAGAACGCGCGCGCGCATCCATCCGCTCAAAGTCGGCCTGTCCTTGACGACGCGCCACCCGCGCTGCGCCACCGCGCGAAGCACGGCGCGCCCGCCGATCACCGTTGCGCGGAGCTGGATGGCGAGCGGCACCGGAACGTATCGCGCCACGGCCCGTCCATGCTCGTAGAGTTCGTCCGTGCCGGCGCACTCGTGGAGGAGGAGTCGCGTGAGGTGGGTTCGCTGCGCGGGGCGCGTCAACGATTCGCGGTCGAGCCCGAATCGCCTGAGGTCCTCGAGCGGAACGAAAAGTCGACCCCGCTCCAGGTCGCGGCCCAGGTCCTGCCACATGTTCGTCAGTTGGAGTGCCGTGCAGAGCGCGTCAGAAGCGCGGACGGCGTCCAGATCGTCCACGTCGTGAAGCGCGAGCATGATCCGTCCGATGGTATTCGCGGAGCCGCGGCAATAGCGAAGGAGATCGTCCCAGGTGGCGTACGTCGCATCGCGCGCGTCGTCACGAAACGCGGCCAGGAGATCGAGGAACGGTTCCACGGGGAGCGTGAAGCGATCGACCGCGTCGGCGAGCGCCGTCGGAACGGGACCGCGCGGACTCCCCTCGAGTGCCTGCAAGAGCGCTGCCTCGATTCGATCGAGCCCCGCGAGGCGTTCTTCCGCCGGAGCGTCGGCGTCCGCCACATCGTCGGCCGTCCGCGCGAAGGCATAAACCGCGTAGAGGGCGATCCTCCGTTCCGGCGCGAGAAAGCGCGAGGCCACGGGAAAGTTCTCCGAATTCGCGCGAACGACCGCCTCGCAATAGGCGTAGGCCTCGTGAAGAGGAACGGGCTCCGTGTCGAGCTCGGCGTGATCGGCAATGGGGGCGGGGACGGACATGGCTCTCCTCGAGCGGGCGCGAAACGTGTCGCGTGCGTTCGTAGGCGGGAGTACATCACGAGGGCAGGGAAGCGTCAAGACGGGCGCGGGCGGCGCTTTGCCGGAAGGAGGCCCGCCGACGCTCGCGAGGAACCCCCCGAGCGATGCCGGGGTTCGCTGCATTGTCACCTCGGTATCGCTTACCCGCTCGTAGCAAAGTCGGCACCCCAAGTGGAAACGGGGGCAAAGATTGTCCGGTTCGATTCGCATCGGAGCATGTCTCGTTGGGATGGCGCTGGCCGCGTCGTCGACGCCCAGCTGTTCCCGTGCAGGCTCGAATGACTGGCTAGCCGTCACGGAAGCGGGCGTCACGTATCAACCGTCAGAATCGCCGCTGGATGCTCCTGGCCATGCCAATCACTGGCGGTGGACTGGCGTTGGGGGGGCGGTTCGGAGGGTTGGCTCACGCGATGCAGTGGGGCCGGTCCTGCTTGGCTCGTACAGCGAACAGGATTACACGGTGGGCGCGGGGCTGCGGTGGGAGCATTCCTTCGGCGATCGATGGAGTGTGTTGGTGACGCCTGGATTCGCGATACAGGACCTTGTGAAGGTCGACTCAGACCATCTCACGGGATACTTCGGCGAGATCGGCGTTTCGTATCGGCGATGGCTCACCCTTGCGGCGCGGTGGGAGGGGATTCGCTACAGGCCGGAAAACTATCTCGACGACGATCCACCCTTCGATCAGATCAACGGACGCGTCTGGCGATTGGACGCTCGCGTCGGGCGGACACCTGGGGCCGTCGCGATCGGAGCAGCCGCGTTGGTCGTAGTCGTTGTTGGAGTCACTCAGGCTACGGACGCGCGCTGACTGATCTTAGGAACACCCAGGCCTCTAATTCACGCGACGCCGTCTGTTCTGGCTGTAGTCGACGAAGAGGTAGGAGCCGAGCGACTCCAGATCCGAATAGTAGGCGCGCCCTTTGTTCAGCTGCGTGAAGCGCTCGACGAAGCGGACAAGGTAAGGATCCTGAGTGACCATGAAGGTCGTCACGGGAATCCGCTTTCGACGGCATTGCACGGCTTCGTCCAGCGTCTTGTTCACGATCTTGGGATCGAGCCCGAAGGCGTTCTTGTAGAGTCGCCCGTTCTCGTGGATGGCCGACGGCTTTCCGTCGGTGATCATGAAGATCTGTTTGTTCACGTGCTTCTGCCGCGCCAGGATCTTCTGCGCCAGCTGCAGCCCCGCTTTCGTGTTCGTGTGGAACGGTCCCACCGAGACGTAGGGGATGTCCCGCACTTTCACCTCCCACGCGTCATCCCCGAACAAGACGACCGAAATCGAGTCTTTGGGGTAGCGGGTGAGGATCAACTCCGAAAGCGCGAGCGCCGCTTGCTTCGCCGGCGTGATCCGGTCCTCGCCGTAGAGAATCATCGAGTGGCTCACGTCGATGAGAACGACCGTGGCGCACGACGAGAGATGCTCCGTCTCGAAGACCTCCAAATCGTCCTCGTTGAGCGAGGTCCCCTCCTCGGGCCAGGCTCCTCGCGTCCGCCGCATCGAGTTCCGCATACTCGAGAGGAAATCGATGTCGGAGACCGAATCGCCGAACGTGTAGGGCCGCGTCTCGGTCGTTCGCTCGCCGCCCGTGCCGGTCCGAGGGACGCGGTGTTCGCCGGAGGAGTCGCGGGCGAGGTTCGAGAAGATCCGGTCGAGCGAGTCCTTCCGGATCATCTTCTCGCCCTTCCCGGTGAGGACGTTTTTCCCGTTCACTTCCTTGATCGCATCCTGGTCGCGCAGCTGCTTCTTGAAGTCCTCCAACGTGAACTTCTCGTTGAAGAACCCGAAGCGCTCGCCCAAATCCTCCATGGCGCGGAACGCCTCGTCCACGTTTCCGTCGGTCATGAGGAGGATGCGGTTGTAGAGGGAGAGAAGGTTCTTCAGGAAGTTCAGGTCCCGAAGAATTTTGTCGTCCCACTGCGAGTAGCGGAAATCCATAGGCGGGTTCGTCGCGCGGCGGCCGGGCGGGAACGCCCTAGTCGTCGGCCTCCTCGGGCTTGCCGAGCATCGTGGAGAACATATCGGTGTAGGCAAGCGCGGCCGTGTCGGTCCGCTCCTTCGCCAAGATCGAACTCTGGTGGAGCGCTTCGAGCACGAACTCCATGGCGGTCGGAACCTCCGCCGTGTCCTTCACCGGCAGATAGCGCTTCGACAGCTCCTCGAGCCCGGCCACTTGCGAGAGATGCTTGTGGAACTCGCGCGTCGGGAGATCGTCCGAAATCTCGACCTTCTTCCCCTGGGCGAACCAGCGGAGGATGGGATCGTATTCGGAGGCGGCCCCTTCCTTTTCCTTCGTCTTGTAGGCGTCGGGGAAGTACTTCACGAAGAGTTCCTTCACGGCCTTTCCGACCAGGTGCTTCGCCACGGCCACGGAGCCTTCTTGCTCGCCCTCGTAGACGAGTTCCACTTTGCCGGTGATCGAAGCGATTCCGTTCTGGAAGTCGCAGATGCGGATCGCGACACGCCGCTCGCCATGGCGGACGGCCCGCCGCTCCGCGTTCGAGATGACGTTCTCCAAGAGCGAGATCGTCATGCGGACGCTCACACCGCTCGATTGATCGACGTACGACGACTTCCGCGCCTGCACCGCCACCACTTCCACGAGTTCGCGAATGTAGGGAGGCACGATGACTTCCAGGCCGCCTGGGCGCTTCACCCACGCTTCCTGCTCGGTCACCTTGATGGCGTCTTCGACGGTGTAGGGGTAGTGGGTCATGATCTGAGACGCGATCCGGTCGCGAAGCGGCGTGATGATGTTGCCGCGGTTCGTGTAGTCCTCCGGATTCGCGGAGAAGACGATCTGGATGTCGAGCGGGAGGCGGATCGGGAACCCGCGGACCTGAATGTCCTTCTCTTCGAGGATGTTCAGGAGCCCGACCTGGATTCGCGGCTGAAGGTCGGGGAGTTCGTTGATGGCGAAGATCCCGCGATTGGTGCGCGGGATGATGCCGTAGTGCATGACGTCGGGATCGCTGTAGGAGAGCCGCATGTTCGCCGCCTTGATCGGGTCGATGTCGCCGATCAGGTCGGCGATCGTCACGTCGGGCGTCGCCAGTTTCTCGCGGTAGCGCTCGCTCCGGTGGATCCACCGCACCGGCACCTCGTCGCCCGCCTCCTCCACCCGCCGCTTACAGGAAGGGCAAATCGGTTTCAGCGGATCGTCGTTCAACTCGCACCCCTCGATCGCGGGAATCCACTCGTCGAGGAATCGGGAGAGCGCGCGAAGAAGCCGCGTCTTCGCCTGGCCGCGAAGTCCTAGGAGGATGAAGTCGTGGCCACTCAGGATGGCGTTCTCGATCTGGGGGATGACGGTTCGGTCGTAGCCGACGATCCCGGGGAAGAGGGTCTCCCCCTTCTCCATCGCGGTGATGAGGTTGGCCCTCATCTCCTCTTTCACGGTGTGCGGTTGATAGCCCGTAACTCTAAGTTGCTGAATCGTTTGTGGGCGGTCCATGCGTCTCCGGTGGGTCGGGGTGGCCGTCTCGGTTCGAGCAGCGCCAGCGTACCCCTTTGATGCCTCGTGGGACAAGGCCGGAGGGGCATCGGCAAAATGGGCATCAGACGAAACAAATGTTGACTTAGAAAGGACAAATGCCGAATAATATTAGGAAATGGCGACGCTAGAACGAATCAAAGTGGAGTCGAGCAACGGTCTCGACGCGATCGACCGAAAAATCCTGAGCCTCCTCCAAGATAACGCCAAGATGGCGCAGGCGGAGGTGGCGAAGGAAGTCGGGTTGACGGCGCCGTCGGTGAACGAGCGAATCCGAAAGCTGGAACGCGCCGGGTACATCCGCGCCTACGTCGCAATCCTCGACGAGCGGAAACTCGGCCACGACATCACGGCGTTCGTGGAGATCTTCGTCGAGCATCCGAAATTCGAGAAGGCCTTCATCGAGGCGGCCAGCGCGCTCGACGAAGTCCTCGAATGTCACCACATCACCGGGGAGTTCTCGCTGCTCCTGAAGGTGCGCGTGACCGACATGACGGCGTTTCGCCGGCTCTTGATCGAAAAACTGAACACGCTGCGCGGCGTGCGGCAGACGCGCACGGTGATGGTCCTTGCGACCGCGAAGGAGCAGCGCCGCCTGAAACTCGATTGAAACCGGGGCTCGCGCCCCTTCGATGCGAACCGCGACACCAAGCAACAACCATGAGAGGAGCACTCCGATGAATCCGACCAGCACCAGCTCCGGCGTCCACGTGACGCCCGACCAGGTCCACGCGACCCTGGCGAAGCACATGCTCGCCGACGGCTTCGACTTCGTTCTCGACCTCGACAAGAGCCAGGGCATTTGGCTCCACGACTCGAGGGGCCAGAAGAAGCTGATGGATTTCTTCTCCTTCTTCGCCTCGAATCCGCTCGGAATGAACCACCCCGGAATGAAGACGCCCGAGTTCCAGGCGCGCATCCTCAAGACCGCGATCCACAACGTCACGAATAGCGACGTCTACACGACCGAGATGGCGGAGTTCGTCGAGACCTTCGCGCGCCACACGATGGAGCCGGTCTTCAAGCACGCCTTCTTCGTCGCGGGCGGCACGCTCGGTGTCGAGAACGCGCTCAAGGCGGCGTTCGACTGGAAGGTGCGGAAGAACCTCGCTCGCGGATACCGCGAGGAGCGCGGCTCGAAGGTCCTTCACTTCGACCAGGCGTTCCACGGCCGCTCGGGCTACACGCTAACGCTCACCAACACGACCGACCCGCGGAAGACGGCTTACTTCCCGAAGTTCGACTGGCCGCGCGTCTCGAACCCGAAGGCGGAATTCCCGCTCACGCCGGAACGCACGGCGGATGTCGCGGCGCGCGAGAAGCTTACCGTCGCGCAGATCGAGCACGCCTTCGCCATGAACAAGGACGACATCGCCGCCATTATCCTCGAGCCGATCCAGGGCGAGGGTGGGGACAACCACTTCCGCCCCGAGTTCTTCAAGGAGCTTCGCCGGATAGCCGACCAGCACGAGGCGATGCTCATTTTCGACGAAGTGCAGGCGGGCTTCGGACTCACGGGCAAATTCTGGTCGCACGAGCACTACGGCGTGCGTCCCGACATGGTCGCCTTCGGCAAGAAGGCTCAGGTCTGCGGCTTCATCGCAACCGACCGGATCGAGGACGTGAAGGATAACGTTTTCCACGTCTCGAGCCGCATCAACTCGACGTGGGGCGGTAATCTGGTCGACATGGCGCGCTGCCAGCGCTACTTGGAAATCATGGCCGAGGAGAATCTCGTCGCGAACGCGGCGGCGCGCGGTGCGGAGCTACTGGCCGGCCTCGAGTCGCTCGCGAAGGAGTTCCCGGAGCACGTGATGAACGCTCGCGGCAAGGGCCTCATGTGCGCCTTCGATCTCCGCGACGGCAACCTGCGGGATGCGGTCATCTCGAAGGCTTACGGGGAAGGCGTGGTGGTCCTCGGCTGCGGCCCGCAGTCGATCCGCTTCCGCCCCTCGCTCATCATCAGCAAGGCGGAGATCGCCGACGGCCTCGAGAAGTTCCGCACCAGCATCAAGAAGGCGCTCGGGAAGTAGCAAGCCGGCGTCGATTCGGCAGCGAAGGGGAGGGGGTGCCCACGGGCGCCCCCTTTTCGTTTGTG
>JANMQV010000116.1:0-5361 GCA_031370645.1 Candidatus Eiseniibacteriota bacterium
GGCTTCACGAAGGAATCGGTCGCGGGCCTGCGTGGACGACCAGAGGTCGTCCGACAAGACTTTGAGCGCGACCAATCGGTCGGGGAGGAGTGTATGGCGGGCTTTCCAGACGACGCCGTTCGCGCCCCTACCTAGTTCGGAAAGTATCTCGTATCGGCCGATCGCTTTCCCCAGCATCGTGGCTCCGGTCCCCCCTCCGGGTGACGACAGTCTGGTCGCGTGGCACTACATTTCCGATCAGTAGGTTGTCTGGCTCGGTAGCGAGGCATTGTACCTGAGGAACGCGAGAGCGCGAAGCCCGCAGGGGGTAAGTATGAGGTGCCCGCCCCTATTCCGCGAAGAATTCCGCATCGCGATCAATCACCTCTTGAGGAACGTCAAGAATCTCGACCCTTCGCTCGAGACCGTTGGCCCCGGCCCAGCTGCCGACGAGTTGTCTGCCCTTCGGAACGTAGTAAGCGACTCCGTCCACCCAACCAGAGCTGCCGAAGATCATCTCATCGCCGAGGCGGATGCCCTTGCCGTGATAGGGAGTCCACTTCTTGTTGACCGTGGGCGTATACAAGAAGTCGAGGTTTTCTCCCGCCGACTCAATTTCGAGCGTGAAGGGCTCCAGGTATCCCTTCAGCCCTCGCCCTAATCGTTGGCGCTTGTCTCGCTGCCCGACCCTCCGCCCTCGGTTCCTTCGCTGTCCCAGGCGGCGAGCAGAGCGAAGAGCTTCGGAATACTCAGTGGCTTGATCAGGTGTCGGTCGAAGCCCGCCGCTTTGAGCCGAACGGTGTCGCTCTGGTAGCCGCTCAGCGCAATCAGAAACAGCTTCTTATCGCCGGCTGCGTCGCGAAGTCTTCTCGCAACTTCATACCCGTCCATCTCGGGTAGACCGAGATCGAGGAGAACGACCTCGGCATCGAAGGTGCGTGCGGCCTCCAGCGCCGCCGCCCCGCTGTTGACGGCGAACGTTTGGTGGCCGTTCAGTTGCAGAAGGGTCGCCAGGACCCCTGAGGTATCTTCTTCGTCGTCCACCACGAGGATTCGGCGGGGGCGAATGCCGACGGGCTCACTTTGGGCACGGTCGCTTTCTAGGCGTTTCTTCGAGCGTCTTTCGAGTGCGCGAGGAAGAGTTACGGTGAATTCGCTGCCCTGACCCAGGCCCTGACTCCGTGCATTGACCTGCCCCCCGTGCATCTCGACCAGGCGCTGCACCAGCGGCAGCCCAAGCCCCAGCCCAGCCTCGGCACGGTCCAGCAGTTGCGGCGCCTGGGTGAACACTTCGAAGACGTGAGGAAGAAACTCCGCGCTAATGCCGATTCCATCATCTCGAACGGTGATCCGAGCCTGGGTTTCGTCCGCGTCAAGCTCCAGCGAGACCTGCCCGCCTGCCTTCGAGTACTTGGTGGCGTTCGTGAGAAGATTTTCCACGACCTGGGTCAGCCGAACCGAGTCGCCCATCACGAATACGCCCCTCTCGGGCGGGAGTGAGAGGGTGAGTGTGCGCTCTTTAGCGCCTGGGAGCGACTGCACGGTCTCGACCGCCTCTTCGACGACCGCCACAAGGTCCACACGCTGCTTCGAGAGTTCGACCTTGCCCGAGATGACGCGGGCGATATCCAGAAGTTGGTCGAGAAGGCTGCCGATGCGCTTCGCTTGCCTGACCATCATCCCGCGGAGCTCCTCGGACCGCGCGGAACGGTTCGGGACCTTGCCCAGGAGATCGAGACCATGCGTCAGTGCGGACAGCGGGTTGCGAAGCTCGTGGCCAAGCATGGCCAGAAACTCGTTTTTCCGGTGGTCCGCCTCGGACAGCTCGGCGCCGTACCGTCGCAGTTCGGTCTCTAACCGCTTACGTTCCGTGATGTCCATGACCAACCCCGCCATCCGGCGGGGCTGCCCGCCGTGGCGAAGGTATATGCTCCCGGCGACCCAGATCCATCGCAGCGTTTGGTCCGCTCGGAAGATCCGACACTCGAATAGCAGCTCGGCGCCTTCGGCCAGCGTACGCTGAACCATTTGATCCACCGATGCTCGGTCTTCCGGGTGGACGTGCTTGTTCAAGAATATCTGATACCCCCACTCCGGCTGGGGCGCGTCGTACCCGAAGATCTGATCGTGTCGGAGCGATTGGATCGCCTTATCCGTCACGAGATCCAAATCCCACTGACCGATCTGCGTCGTGTCGAGCGTGAACTGCAGCCGATCCTCGCTGACCCGCGCCGCCGCTTCCGCCCGTTTGCGCTCGGTAATGTCGAGGACGATCGCCACGATGCGGAGTGGACGGCCGGTGCCGTCTCGCACGAGATTGAATGTGACGTTTCCCCACACGATCGCCTCATCCTTTCGTATGAGGCGAAATTCGCTCTCGAAGAATGGCACTTCACCCCGAACGACGCGTGCAACCCCTCCGGCGATGTCCTTCGAGTCCTCCGGGTGGATCAACTCGAGGAATGTCTTGCCTGCTAATTCTTCTCTCGTCTGTCCGGTGGTGCGCACGAACTGTTCGTTGACGCGCAGCAGCCGGCCGGTCGCCGGGTCCGCTTCGCTCACGCCCACCCCGGTCGATTCGAAAATGGTGCCGTACCGCGCCTCGCTCTCGATCACTGCCTGTTCGCTGCGCTTGAGAGTATCGATGTCCACCAGCAGCATCACCGCTCCGTCGACCTTGTTGTCGAGCGTCATGTACGGCCGCACGCGCAGCGAATGCCAGCGACCGCCCTTGTCGCGCACCTCCCGTTCCTGTTCCTGGACGGAGGAGATGACCTCAGCGCCGAGATGTTCCAGGTCGAGCGGAACTTCGGCAGAGTCCCCGAGAACAAGATTGTGCCGGATGTGGCTAATCGGCCGCCCTACGTCGGCGGTCCCCAGCCCGAACTGCTTCTCCGCCCGTGGGCTGAAACGGCGTATGGCCAGGTCGCGCCCGAGGAGCACGATGGCGAGCTTGACCGAGGTCTGGAGATTGATGAGGTCGCTGTTGAGGCGGTTCAGTTCGGTGTTCCGATTCGACATCTCCTCATTGACGGTGGTCAGCTCCTCGTTGGACGACTCCAACTCCTCCTTGGAGGTCTCGAGCTCCTCGTTGATGCTCTGCAGCTCCTCGTTCGCGGATTGCACTTCCTCGTTAGCGGCCTGAAGCTCTTCGTTCGCCGCCTCGTGCTGTTCTTGCATCGACTGAAGGTATTCACGCGTCTCCGAGAGTTCGGTCTCGAGTTCGTCGATACGGTTGGACGCCTCGCCCGCCGACAATCGCTCTTCGGGGGGTCGCTTCACCGTGGCGGGTTCGCGCCCCTCTCTCGGCTCTACTGCTTCCTCGAATAGGATCAGGTAGCGCTGCTCAGGCAAGTTCTTCAACGGAATGACTTCCACGTTCACGCCGCACATTTTGCCGTCTCGTTTGAGACGGATATTCTCTCGACGCACATTCCTGTGCTCTTTCTTGGCCTGATCGATCGCGGTGCGCAACGGCAGCATCAGCCCTTCCCGTGCCATTTTCAGCACATCGAAGGTCGCCTTTCCAGTGGACGGCTCGAGATAGGCCCCGGTCAGGCCCCGAAATTGCAGGACATGAAGCTCGGCGTTCACAAGCACTCCCGGAGGCGCGAATTGGTTGGCCATGACGCGGTCGGCTTCACGCTCCGCGGTGAGCTCACCACGTTGAAGAGCCGGCAACGCCCGCTCTGCGGACTGTCGCTTCGGGAAAGGTGAACGCTGGTCGGTCGGTTCCACTCCGAGCTCGTCCGTATCCGGCAGGTCGCTCGCCGGGATCAGAGTCGGCTTCTTTGAGAACATTTTGTGCTTCTTGTCCATCGGCTCAAACTTATCGGCGAAACCGCCGACGGACTCCGATGCGCCAAGGAGTAGGTAGCCCCCTGGCTTGAGCGCGTAATGGAACGAGGAAAGTGCCCTCTTTTGCAGGCGCGGTTCGAGATAGATCAGAAGATTCCGGCAACTGATGAGATCCAGTCGCGAGAAGGGGGGATCGGAGGTTAGGTTTTGCCGAGCGAAGACGACCATATCGCGAAGCGTTTTGCTGACGCGGTAGCCGCCCTCCTCCTCGACGAAAAATCGCCGTAAGCGCTGCGGCGTGATTTCGTCGGCCATGCTCTTCGGATACAAGCCATGCCGGGCCTTCTCCAGCAGCGCTTCGTTCAAATCGGTGGCGAAGATCTGGAGCCGATGCATGTGCGGCGTCTTCTCCGCCGCCTCCACGAACGAAATGGCGATGGAGTACGCCTCTTGGCCGGTGGAGCACCCGATCACCCAACAACGAAGCGGTTCGTCCCCGCGTTTCTTGAGGAGGTTGTGCAATACCTCATTCTGGAGCACCTCGAACGTCTCGGGATTTCGGAAAAAACTCGTGACGCTAATGAGTAGGTCGGAGTAGAGGGCGTCGAGTTCTTTGGCGTTGCCGCGGAGGAACATCGCATAGTCCTCCAGCGAATTCTGCCTGTTGAGCATCAAACGCCGGGACATGCGCCGCTGGACGGTAGAGGGTTTGTAGAGTGAGAAATCCACACCGGAATGGTTGCGCAAGAGCAAGATGACGCGCTTGAAGCCGTCCTGGGGCACCTTGTCGGCCGTGGCCGCCGGCGACGCGCCGGGCTCGAGAGGTGGCGTCGGCGTTTGCTCGCCTTGGGGTACGGCTGCGAACGACCCGTCGGCTTCCAAGAGAACGGGCCCCCGCTGCCCCGTGACATAGGGATGCTTCGCGATCCGCGCGATCTCCTTCGCGATGTCGGCCGGTGACAGCACGAGATCGACGCAACCTGCCGCCACCGCGCTCTGGGGCATGGAATTGTATTTGGCGGACTCATCCTGGGCGAAGGTGATCCCGCCCTCGGCCTTGATCGACTCCAGACCCAGCGTGCCGTCGCTTGCCGTGCCGGAAAGCACAACGCCGACGGCATGCTCCCGCCGGTCTTGCGCCAGCGACTCGAAGAATGCATCGATGGGCCGGTGTGGCACGCGCGTCCGCGGGCGGGGCTCCAGTTTCAAGACGCCCTCGGTGATGCGAAGATTCGTGTCGCGAGGAATCACGTAGATGTGATCCGGCTTTACCGGCTCATCGTTCGTGATTTCGCGGACTGGAAGTGAAGTCGCTCGCGAGAGAATTTGTACCAGCGCGCTCTCATGGTCGGGATCGAGGTGCTGCACCAACACGAACCCCATGCCCGTGTCCGGGGGCAGAGCCCCGAGCAGCTGCGTGAACGCCTCCAGCCCCCCGGCCGAGGCGCCGATACCGACGATCGGGAACAACGCGCTGCTGCCGGGCGCTCCTCCTCCCTCGGCGGCGCCGTCCGTCGCCGGTGATGCTTCGAGGGACGGAGCGGCAGGCTTCCGTTTCACGCCGGAGCTACGTCGCGATGCAGG
>JANMQV010000131.1:0-3027 GCA_031370645.1 Candidatus Eiseniibacteriota bacterium
CAGTCGGTTCGCTGGCTCGTGGAGGTCGCAGCACCATAGAGCACCGCCACCTCGTTCATCGTCGCGCCCTTCCGAAGCCCTCGGTCCCCCTCGTCGTCGCGGCCGCGGGCCCGGTCCACGCCGCGCGTTTCCAGCGCGGCCTCGCCGACCTCGAGAGCCCGGAAGTCGAGGTACTTCTCGAGCGTCGCCCGAACCGACTCGGTCGTGAGCGCGCTCGTGGGGACGCCGTCGGGATAGCGGATGTTGAACCGTGAGCCGCCCATGAGCGCCTTGTCGCCGAGCCGCCGCTTCTCGAGCGCCTCGGCTTGCCTCGCCTCCGCGCTGTTCTCGCGTTCGTCCCGCGCTCTGTCGCGGCGGAGCCGGTCGAGTTCCTCCGACATGGCGCGGCGCCTCGCCGGATCCCTTTCTTTCTTCAGGTCGCGTTCGAGATTTTTTTCACGCGTGCTCCTCCCGCCGGGACCACCGGTGCCGCCCGAAGCCTTCTCGTCGAAGAACGTGCCGTAGCCGCCGCCGCCGAGTTGGAATTCGATCAATTTCGATTTCACCTTCACCTTCGTCACCATGACGGCGTCGCCCCGCTTGAGGGAGATGCCCGTCTTCTTCACGCGAGCCTGATAGTCGGGGAAGTTGAGCGGCTTCTCGGCGTCGGGCGTGATGTCGACTCCCTGGGCCGAAGCGGGCATGTCAAGGAGCACGGTGACCATGGTCCCCTCGAACTGCGACTGGAGTTCATTCTCCGCCTGCTGCAAATCTCCCTCGGTGACGGCCCACGACGGAGCGGGCAAGAGAAACGATGCGGCGAGAAGCGAGACGGCGGCGGCGAGGCGATGGCGAATCACGATTCTTCCCTCCCTGGATGGTCCGCCAACGAAACCGCCCCGCTGCCGAAGCAGCGAGGCGGTGACGATACGAACGAAGGCGCTGGTTACTTCAGGTGCTTCGAGACGAGTTTCGTCATCTCGAACATGCTCACCTGCTTCTTACCACCGAAGACCGCGCGGAGCTTGTCGTCCGCATTGATCATGGTCCTCTTCTTCGCGTCCTGGAGCTTGTACTTCTTGATGTACGCCCAAAGCTTCTTCGTCACCTCAGTGCGCGGAATTGCCTTGCTGCCGATCACCTCGGAGAGGGTCGAAGACGGCGTCATCGGCTTCATGAACGCGGCGTTCGGCTTCCGCTTCACCTTGGTGACCTTCTTCTTCGCTGGCTTCGTAGCACGCTTTTTCGCGGGCATGCACCTCTCTCCTTTCAAGTGGACTCGTGCCGATCCAAGAGCGTCGGCGCCGAGAGGAATTACTAGCACCTATGGGGCGGGGTGACAAGCAGGGAGGAGTGATTTTCCCGGGAAGGGCAAAAAAAAATGGAGCGGAAGACGGGATTTGAACCCGCGACAACCACCTTGGCAAGGTGGGGCTCTACCGGGCTGAGCTACTTCCGCTCACAACTTGATTTGTCGGTACCGCGGGGGAGATTCTATACGCCTTCCTTCCGCCCCGTCAAGGGAGGCCCCGGAGGAGACCACCCGCCGGGCCCCTCTACGGCGGAACCCGGCTCGAGCCCCGAGAGCCACCGATGATACCCCGTGCCCATGCGCCGGACGGCATTCGTCTGCCGGTAGAGCTGGAGGTAGCGCCGCCCCGAGGTCTCCCAGGAGAAATCCTTGGCCATCCCGCTCCTCCGCACTCGTAGGAGCGTCTCCGGCCGTTCGTAGAGCGCGAGCGCCTCCTCGACGGCTCCGAGGAGCGCCTCGGGGGTGTAGGGCTCGAAGAGGATCCCCGTCCCCTCGGGGGAGTGCGGCCCGTAAGCAGCGATCGTGTCCACCAGCCCTCCGGTGGCGCGCGCCACCGGCACGGTTCCGTAGCGCATGCTCATCATCTGCGAAAGGCCGCACGGCTCGTAGCGCGACGGCATGAGGAAGAAGTCGGCCCCCGCCTCGATCCGGTGCGCGAGCGGGTCGAGGAACCCCGCGCGAAATGCGATCTGGTCGGGACGCTTCGCCGCCCACTCCGAGAAGAGCGCCTCGTAACGCGGTGAGCCATTTCCCAGGATCGCCCAGCGGGCGGGGAGCGCGAAGAGCCTCTCGGCCGCCGCCTCCACGAGGTCGAATCCCTTCTGATCGACCAGTCGCGAGATGACGCCGAAGAGCGGCTGATCGGGCGTCTGCCGGATCGAGAGCTCCTCCTGGAGCGCCGCCTTGCAGATCGATTTCCCCTCGAGCGACTCGGTGTCGTAGCGGGCGGCGATGGCCCGGTCGGTGCGAGGATTCCAAACGCGGACGTCGATCCCGTTCACGATGCCGACGAGATCCTCGCGGCGCGCGTTCAGGACCCCTTGCAGCCCGAAGCCGAATTCGTCGCCCGACTGAATCTCCTCGGCGTAGCGCTCGCTCACGGTGGTGAGCGTGTCGGCGAAGTGGATCCCCGATTTCAGGAAGTTCATCCGCCCCCAGTACTCGAAGGGCGAGAGCGGATAGAAGAAATCGGCGGGGAATCCCGCGGTGCGCATCGTCTCGGGCGGGTGGACGCCCTGGTAGCCGAGATTGTGGAGCGAGAGGACGCAGGCGGTCATCTGGAAGAAGGGATCGTCGGCGTAGAGCGTCTTCAAATAGGCCGGGACGAGTGCCGTCTGCTGATCGTTCGCGTGGATCACCTCGGGCGCGAAGGCGACGGCGCGCATGGCCTCCAGGCAGGCTCGCGAGAAGAAGATGAAGCGCTCGGCGTCGTCGGCGTAGGCTTCGCCCGTCGCGGGATCGTCGTAAATCCCCGGGCGACCGAAGAACCGATCGTTCGCGAGGAAGAAATGATGAAGATGCGGAGGATGCGCCGGATGCCGCAGGCGGTAGATCAGCGCCGGCTCCTCTTCCCCGCCGAGCGGCACCTCCACGCGCGCCACCAATTCGAGCGACGATTCCTCGGGGAGCGTGAGCGATCCGTAGCGCGGCAGGAAGACCGCCACCGAGCAGCCGAGGTCGGCGATCGAGCGGCTGAGCGCGCCAACCACGTCTCCCAGGCCGCCGACCTTGGCGTA
>JANMQV010000138.1:0-11116 GCA_031370645.1 Candidatus Eiseniibacteriota bacterium
GCCGAGCGGGGAGTTGATGTTGTCGTTCACGAAGAACGAGGTCGTCTTGAACGTGTCGTTATAGAGATCGATGTCGCGCGTGATGATCGACGGCGGAGCCGTGGCGATCACGCCGAGCGACAGATTGTCGAAGAGCGCGTACGTGTTGCTGTACGCCGAGACGCCGTCGCAGAAGGATGTGGAAAGGTCCTTCACGCCGAGGCGGTACTGAACCGAGTCGCGATTACCCGCCGCGGGGAGCGCAATCCGCTGTCGAGCCCAGTCCTTGTTTCCGCCGTAGTAGACGAAATTCGTCGGATTGCTCCAGAGGCTCCAGTTCGCGTCTCCGACGTTCCGGTACCGATACTCGGGCTCGTAGAAGAAGCAGCCGTTCAGCGGCAGGTTTCGATACACGTCGAACTCCATGAAGACCGAGTTCGCTCGCGCGGTGGCGATCGGAGGCGTGATGACCACGTTGTTGACGCGCGGCACCATCGTGAGGATCACCGGGTCGAACGCCGTCCAGACTTTCGACGCGTTCGCCGTGCAGATGTCCTCCGTGTAGACGTTATTCCGAATGGTGAAGTAGTCGCCCACGCCCGGGAAGGTCGAGACGAACCAGCTGCCTTGCCCGTTGTTCCCGTTGTCAAAGAATCGGATGTCGGTACCCGACTTGACTGTGACGTTGTCGATCACCCAGCCGTCGCCGTTGTAGAGCCCGTCCGCGGAGGAGTAGCCGACGTCCGAGGTGAAGGTGAACCGGAAGGGAACCGGGATGCCCGGATCGAATTTCGCGCGGATCGTGTCGGGAATGACGCAGGTGAACGTGTCGCAGCCCGCGCCGCTTGGGACCTTACCGGTGAACGTCGCGAGCGGCGTCCACGTCTGGTCGAGGTCGAGCACTTCCACGAATCCGTAGTCATACCCCGGTTCGGCGTCGAACTTGTGCCGGAAGCCGAGGGTGACGACCTGTCCGAGCGGAATCCCAGTCAGGTCGACGGAGTTTTCCAGATACTGCGTCCAATCGTTGGCGTAGCCGGCTCGGTTCGAGTCGTAGATCCAGGTCGAGTCGACGTAGCCGCACCACCACTGCTTCCCCTGCCCCGCGCAGGCGAAGAGCGAATCGATATGCCAGGCGGTCGGCTGGAGCGAGAGATCCTTGTGCGTCCAGCCCCCTTCGTTCGAAGGGCTGGAGAGATTTTCGAGCGTCGTGTTGTAGACGTAGACCGTTTCTCCGACCGCCGCCGCACGATTCACCCCGCGAACTCGCGGCGCCGTGGTTCCCGGCGGGAGCTCCCGGACCTCTTGAGTCGGAACGAGCGCGTTGTTCACCGGAGCGTCTGACCCGGCCGGCGCTTGGTTCGCGGCCGTGGCGGTGCCGAACGAGGCTGCCACAAGACACGAAACGAATAGCAAGAGCGGGGAGCGAAGTCGCATGCGGGGAATCCTCCGGGAGCTACAGGGTTCGGGGTCCGGGACGCAAGTGGGGGCGCCGACACTTCCGCGCGATCGAAGGGAAAACGCGGGGTCCGGGACTGATCATGTCGCCTCACACGAGCCGATAACGCCAAGATGTCGCGACAGCCGCTGCCGGGCCTCCGTGGCCGGAGCAAGACAGCGGAAAATGTGCACCACAGTATACCGCAAATGGGCTCCTCGGGCCACGAAAATCCGTCTCCGGCCTTCACTTGCGGCGCGGTCCGGGCGATCGAGCGGGAATGGACGTCGGGACACTCAAGAAGTGGCTCATGGCCGCATTCGGGGTGCCTTCGCGGGCCCGGACAGGATGCCGGAAGCCCACTGGGGCGCGGCGTTGTGGGGTGCGATCCGCTCTGCTATCATGCGACGGCATAGGAGAATACGGCGCTGGGTAGGGCTCTCGAGTGTGCTCCTCCTCGCGCTCCTCGTCGCGCCGGTCAGCGGCGCGGCTGAAGCACCGAGCGATTCGGTCGCGCACGATTCGGAAGGAGCCTCGGCGGCTTGGCTCCCCGACCCGATCGAAATCGTCGACATGCCGGAGCGGCGCGACGAGCCGCCGGAGGGCTCACGCCTCCGCGCGCAGACGGGCTGGGGAGGCGCCGCGCCGGCTGTCCACCGAATCTGGTGGAATGGCGGCGGGCGCCCGATTTCGGAAGTGGCATTTTCGAGCGGCTCGAAGAATATGAGCGCGGATGGCGGAGGTGTCGCGCGCTGGGGCGGCCTCCGGATCGGCGCGGGAGCATTGGCGCTCCCACAATTCGGACTGCTCGGCGAAACGACGTCACTCACGCGCCGAATTCGAAGTTTTGGCGCGGGCGGCGGCTCGTCCCGCCCCGAGGCGATGAGCGCCGCGACCGGAAGCGGAGCCGATCTCGCGGGAGCGGCGATCGCGTGGCGCGGGACGGCGCGGCTTGCGTTGGGACGGCTGCGGCGCGCGAGTGGCGACGTGGTCGCGCTCGACTGGCGGCGTCATGGTCTCGCCGCCCGAGGAGTGTGGGTGCGCCGAGATGGCCGAACCGCCGGAAGCGGCGGACTCGCCTTCGAGACGGGGACGCCGGCGACTCGAGCCACATTCGATTTCGCGGCGGGTCCCGCGGGAATTGCGGCGCGATTCGACGCGGCCGCGCGCGCGGGGCCGGTCCGCGGCGCCGCGCGGTGGCGCTACGAGGAAGGACGGGAGCGTCCGAGCACGCTCGACTTCGAGACGGCCTGGCACTCTTATGCGGCGGCGGCGCGGTTTCGCTGGCGCTCCTGGAGCGTGGGGGGATCGGCCGAAACGCCCGGCACCTCGACCGCGCGCGGGGGTGCGGACGATGGGCGCGCGGAACTCGATCTCCGCCTAGGACGCGGCGGCGCGGGGGCGCTCCTCGTTCGAATCGGTTCGAGGCCGAAGCAAGACGACGGTTCGGGCGGAGAACGCTTCGCGATCGGAGATCTGGTCGTCGCGCGCGAAGCCGGGCGGACGCTTCGCCTCACGGCGGGCGATCGCCTCGTGCAGGCAGGGGAGGGTTGGCGGCGGGGCCGCGCGATGGGAGCCGTGCTCGAACTCGAACGGCGCCGCCGCGCGTCGCTCACCTTGACCGCCGAGATGGTGCGGGCGGAGGATGGCGCCGGCTCGTATGGCACCGGCCTCGATGTGGCGGGCGGAGGTTCGATCCGCGCGCGCACGCGCTCCGGCTTTCGGGCCGCGGCGCGCGGGTGGATCGGATTCGGAGCCTGGAGATGCGGCATGGCAGTGGACGACGAATCGGCAGGCGGCAACGATGGAACGACCGCCGGAGCGGCACGCGCGCCGCGCGTGAATCTCTGGCTGGCATGGAGCGGCGGTGCGGACGCGCCCTGAGCGCGCCGCGATCCCCGCGGGAGGAACAATGCGTTACGCGGAACGGATGAACCTGCTCGGCACCGAGACCGCTTTTGAGGTGCTGGCGAAGGCGCGCGCGCTCGAGGCGAAGGGGCGCTCGATCGTCCACCTGGAGATCGGCGAGCCCGACTTCGACACCCCCGCCGCCATTCGCGACGCGGCGATCCGGGCGATCCAAGCGGGCGTGACGCATTACGGGCCCTCGGCCGGAATGCCGGACGTGAAGGAGGCGATCGCGGCCTACATCGCAAAGGATCGAGGCCTCTCGGTCGCTCCGGATCAGGTGGTCGTGACACCCGGCGGAAAGCCGATCATCACCTTCTCGATCATGGCCACGGTCGATCCGGGCGATGAAGTGATCGTCCCGAATCCCGGATTCCCGATCTACGAGTCGGTGGTTCGGTTCGTCGGCGCGAAGCCGGTCCCGGTCGTGCTTCGCGAGGAGCGGAACTTCCAGTTCGGCGCGGCCGACATCGAAGCGCTTCTCACGCCCAAGACGAAGATGGTGGTCCTCAATTCACCCCACAATCCGACCGGTTCGGTTCTTTCGCCTAAAGACCTCGACGAGATCGCGGCACTCCTTCGCGATCGCGACATCTGGGTCCTCTCGGACGAGATCTACTCGAAGGTTCTCTACGAAGGCGTCCATCAGTCGATCGCGACGCGCCCCGGCATGGCCGAGAAGACGATTCTCCTCGACGGCTTCTCGAAGACGTACGCCATGACCGGCTGGCGCCTCGGCTACGGAATCATGACGCCCGTGCTGGCGAAGCACGTGGCGCGGCTCGCCACGAACGTCTATTCGCATGCCACGTCGTTCGTGCAGGCCGTGGCGCCGACGGCGCTGAACGGCAAGCAGGACGAGGTCGTGGCGATGGTGGCCGAATTCCGCCGCCGCCGCGAGGCGATCGTCGCCGGATTGAACGCCATTCCGGGTGTCACCTGCGCCAAACCGGCCGGCGCGTTCTATGTCTTCCCGAACGTGCGCGGCCTCGGCATGACGAGCGCGGACGTGGAGACGGCGCTCTTGCAAGAGGCGGGCATCGCCGCCCTCTCGGGCACCGCGTTCGGAGCGCACGGGGAGGGTTATGTTCGCTTCTCGTACGCGAATTCGATCGAGAACATCCAGGAAGGGCTTCGGCGCCTCGAGACGTTCGTCCAGAGCCACGCCCGCGCCGCTCGCTGAGCCATGGACCGGCTCCCGAAGCGGATCCTGATCACGCTGGGGGGGAACGCCATTCTCCCCTCGCGCGGGACGGGCACGTTCGAGGAGCAGTGCGCGATCACGCGGCTCACGATGCAGCCGATCGCCGAGTTGGTGAGGGCCGGCGTCGAGGTCGTGCTGAGCCACGGAAACGGGCCGATCGTGGGGAACATCCTGATCCGAAACGAAGCGGCGCGGGATCAAATCGCGCCGATGCCGCTCGACGTCTGCGGTGCCGATTCGCAGGGCGGGATCGGCTACATGATGCAGCAATCGCTCCAGAACGAACTCCGCCGCCAGTCGCTCGACCGGACGGTCGCGACGGTGGTGACGCAGGTCGTCGTGGACGAGCGCGATCCGGCGTTTCGGCGGCCGACGAAGCCGATCGGCCCCTTCTATCCCGAGGAACGGGCGCGGCTCCTCGCGAAGGAGAAGGGATGGACGATCGTGGAGGACGCGGGGCGGGGTTACCGCCGCGTCGTCCCGTCGCCGCAGCCGCTCGAAGTCGTGGAGATCGCGGCTATTCGCGGCCTGGTGGACGACGGCGTGATCGTGATCGCCGCCGGCGGCGGGGGCATCCCCGTTTCGCGGCAGTGGGACGGCGCGCTTCATGGCGTCGAAGCGGTGATCGACAAGGATCTCGCGTCGAGCCTGCTGGGGCGGCTCCTCGGTTGCGAGACGCTCGTCATCATCACGGGCGTCGACAAGGTGGCGGTCCACTTCAAGAAGCCGGAACAGCGCGACCTCGACGTGACGACGGTCGATGAGTTGGAGCGCTACCAGAAGGAAGGACACTTTCCGGCCGGCAACATGGGTCCAAAAGTGCAGGCCGCCATCGAGTTCATTCGAGGCGGCGGAAGCGAAGTGATCATCACGTCGCCCGAGAAGACGCGGGAGGCGCTCGAGGGGACGACGGGCACGCGCGTGCGCCGCGGCTGACGCGGCGAAGGCGAGGGGGAGGACGATGGGCGACACGGACGTCGGTCTGAGGATCACGGGGCTCACGCTCGCCGAGGGGGGGCGCTGGGCCGTGAAGGACTTCGCGCTTACGGTTCCCCCCGGCGCCGTCCACGTCGTCCTCGGCGAACGAGACACCGGGAAGACGGCGCTCCTCGAATCGATCGCGGGATTCCGCGTGGAGGAAAAAGGCTCGATCCGCTTCCCGGGCGCCGAGGAGGGTGGAAAGGCCGGGACGCGTGCGCGACGCCGCGCCTCCTCGTTTCTGCCGCGCGAAATCGCGCCGAGCGCGCTCCGCGTGTCCGAGCGACTCTCGCTTCACGAAGCGCCTCGCTGGATCGGGATCGGTCTCGACGCTCGCCGCGCGGAAGAGCAGGCGCGCGAGCGAGCCGCACTGCTCGGGCTCGAACCTCTGCTCGACGTGCCGCTCGAAGCGCTCCGCCCGCTCGAGCGCCGGTTGGTGGAGCTGGCCGCCGCCCTCGCGGAATCGCCGGCGATCTTGTTGCTCGACGAACCGACCGGCGATCTCGGACCGCACGAGGCACGGCAGTTCCTCGCGGCGCTACGCGGTGCGGTGGAACGCGCCAAGATTCCCGCCGTCGTCACGACCACCTGGCCGCGCGACGCCTACCCCGAGGCCCGCGGCGTGACGATTCTCTGGCGTGGCGCCGCGCCCGTCACCGTGGCGACAGCCGACGTGACCGAAGGGGCGCTTGTCGAGCGCTGGACCGGCGGTGTCGGCATCAAGCGGACTCCCTCGGGCGCCCACACGGCGGGCGACATGCTACTCCGCGCCGAAGGGCTCGTCCTCCAGGGGCGCGGCCGCGAAACGTCGCTCGCCGGACTCGACTTCGAAGTGAACGCGGGAGAAGTGCTCGCCATCTGCGGCGCTCCCGCCGACGGGCTCAATCTCCTGCACGACATCCTGCTCGGCAGCCGCAGGCCCGCCGAGGGGACGATGCATTTCCTGGGCAAAGACATCGCGCAGGCGCCGCGGCGCTTGCGCGTCGATTCGGGAATGACGTTCGTGAACCCGCCCCACGCGCGCGATCAATCGATTCTCAATTTCACCGTCGACGAGAACCTGGCGCTCGGGCAGATGCAGGGCCCGCCTTTCGCCCGCGGCGGGTTTCTCCGCCATGAATCGATCCGCGGAAACGCCGTTCGCGCGCTCCTCGACTTCGACATTCCCGAAACCGAACCCCAAACGCGGTTCGGCGACTTGAGTCTCGGCATGCGCCAGCGGCTCATCGTGGCGCGCGAGGTGATTCACAATCCGCGGCTCCTCGTCATCCGTTCGCCGGGGCAGGGGCTCTCGCTCGAGGCGCAGGAGTACGTGCGCCGCACGCTCATTCTCCAGTGCGAGCGAGGGACGGCGCTTCTCTGGCTCACGGAAGAGCCCGAAGAGGCGATGCGCGTGGCCGACCGCCTGGCGGTGCTCTCAGCGGGGAAACTGGTCTGGATTCCCGTCACGGAGACGATGACGCGCGAGATGATCATCGAAGAGATGTCGGGGGCCGCGGCGTGATCCTCCCGGGGCGGTGCCGCGGCGGCAAGATCCAGATTCTCGCGAACGCCCTCATCGTTCTGGCCCTCTTCGCCGGGACGCATGCGCTGGCGCTCGGAAGCGTCGATCTCAACCCCGCGGCGTGGGCGGCTCCCTGGACGGGCGATGTGGTTCTGGTTTCGGCGGGACTTCTCTTTCTCGGCCTCGCGTTCCTCTTCCCGCTTCATGGCGGGCTCTTGAACCTCGGCATTCACGCGCAGTTCCTGGTCGGATACGCCGTGGGCGCCGCGATCGTTCGAGGTGGAATGGTCGATCCGGCGGCGCAGGCGTGGTTGGCTCTCCTGGCGGGCGTGCTCGCGGGCGGCGTCACCGGCTTCGTCATCGCGTGGATGAAGCAGAAATTCGCGATCCACGAAGTGCTGAGCGGGCTCCTTCTGAGCGCCGCGTTCATGCCGCTCGGGCGGGCGCTCGCCGTCGATCGCGTGACCCCGCCGGCGCTCACGATCGAACTCGGCGTTCTCGGCACGTCGATCCCGTTCGCTCCCGGCCTCTCGCTTCCGCCGTCGTTCGTCCTGACGTGGGGAATTCTGCTTCTTTCGGCGGCGCTCGTGATCGGGCTTCTCTTCGCGCACGTCCTGCGAAACGCCGTCGCCGGCTTTGCCGTTCGCGCCACCGGAGCGAATCCGCTGGCCGCGGTCGCGACCGGTGTTGAAGTGGAGCGGGTGCAGCTAGAGCTCCTCGTGCTGGGCGGCGCCTGTGCGGGACTCACCGGCGCGCTCCAGCTATGGACGCAGCCGGCCGTGATGCTCGAACGATGGCCGTTTCCGCTCGGATTCGCCGGCATGGCGGTCGCGTTTCTCGGGCTCGGCTCCGTGAGAGGCGCGCTCCTCGCCGCGCTGGTCCTGGCGGCGTGGCTCAACACGCCGGGTGCCGCGGCGATCCTCCCGCATCCGACGTGGGGTGCGGCGATCACGCTGGTCTTGCTCGCTCCCGCGCTCTGGGTCTTGCCGCGCCTCCAGCCGGAGCAGGGCGCGCCGCGTTCCATCTGGAGGACGAGACACCGCGAACCGATTTGATGCGGTAGCAGCTTTCCGTTCCCCGCGCCTCCTCCTCTCCCGTCCCCGCACCACAACCGAATCGCCCCGACCAAACCTATCGTGGGAGGAGTGCGTCATGGTTCGTGCTTGGGGAATGGTTCTGTGGGTCTTGGTCTTGGTGGTGGCGCTCGCGATCGCCATGCGGTTCGCGCCACCGGTGCGCGCGCAGGGGACGGGGGGAGTCGTCTTGAGCGAACTCCTCGCAGGGCCGGCGCGCGATTGGGACGGCGACGGCGTGTTCGACGCGCGAAAGGACGAGTGGGTGGAGATTCGAAACGACGGCGTCGTTCCGGTCGACCTCGCGGCGTACCGAGTCTCGGACGCCGACTCGACGATTCGCTACGCCTTCTCGGGCAATCTCGCGCCGGGAAGCGTTCTTCTCGTGACCGGCGCGATGGCGCTCGATTGGCAGCGAGCCGTCGGTCGAACCGCCGCGGGATTGAGCCTCAACAACGCGGGCGACACGGTCCGGCTCTTCCGAATCGACGGTGTCGACACGGTCGCCGTTGACGTGAAAGCGTACAACTCGATCGAAGGAGCCTCCGATCGCTCGACCGGACGCCTCGGTGGGGGGTGGATCCTCTTCGACTCGCTCAACCCCTACACGGGGAGCGGGGAGCCGAAAGGGACCGGCTGCCCTCCGACGCCGGGAGGGGCGAACGGCTGCACGACCGGCGTGAAGCAGACCTCCTGGGGGTGGATCAAAGATCATTATCGGTGACCCTGTGGGCCCGCCCGGCGCCTCGGATCTTCACGATTCGAGGCGCCGGCGGGAAGAAAATGGGCCCGTAGACTTGCATTTTCGGGAACCCTGGATATCGTCTACAGAAGTCCCCCCTGCGAGCTGTTCGTTTTACCCCCCCCTGCATGCCCCGGTGTCCCCCCGTTCCTGCGAGTCATTCGCCGTTCCCCGACGGTAATTCCCAGGAAAGGAGCACGCCGCCCATGCGGAGCCATGCGCTCTTGCCGCACTTCCAGATTCTTCGGTTCGTCGTCGCCCTCCTTGTACTCGGCTCCTCGCTGACGCTTATCGCCATTGCAGCCTCCCCGGGACTCGCCCACGCGCAGACCGGAACGATCACGGGCAAGGTCGTCGAGAAGAACGGCGACCCCATTCAGGGTGCCAATGTTTTTGTGCTCGGATTGCAAACGGGGGCGATGACGAGGGCATCCGGCGCCTACGAAATTCGGGGAATCCCCATCGGGGCCTATACGCTTCGCGTGGCGATCGCCGGGCACCAATCGCAGGACCGGATCGTTCACGTCGACGCGAACCGGTCGGTGCTGGCTGATTTCGAGTTGGAACAAAAGATTTCCAAGATGCCCGTGGTGAGGGTCCAGGCCGGCAGGCAAATGGCCATCGACACGGTCACCACCCAAACAAGGCACTTCGTGCCGATCGAAACGGCTCGGGCCCTTCCCGTTGACGGCCTGAAGGACATCATCGGACTCAAAGCGGGGGTGACCGACCAGGGGGGAGAACTCCACTTTCACGGCGGTCGCGGCGACGAGGTGCTCACGCTCGTGAACGGCATTCCGAGCCGAGATGCACTCACCTCCGGCTCGGTCGACCTGGGCCTACTCGCCGTCAGCGAGACCGAGCTGGTGATGGGCGGGATGGACGCCCAGTATGGAAACGCGCTCTCGGGGATCATTTCCTACACGACACGAGAAGGGAAGGACGACCTCGCCGGAGAAATCCGTTACTTCACCGACCGCTACGGCGAAGCCGACAAGGCGTTCAACAATTACGAGCGGCTGAGCCTTGGCATCGGCGGACCCTTCCTCTTCCGGAACACGAAGTACTTCGTCGCGCTCGAGGGTACCTTTTCCGATACCTTTCTCAAGAGCACGGCCGGACGGAAGGAACACCGGCTCCTCGATTTCGTGCGCCTCGGAAATCGCCAGTCGAACCAAACAAACGTCTCGTCGAAGATCACGTTCAACGTCACCCCCAACGCGAAGCTCAATGCCGAGTTGATCGTCAACCGATCTTCACGCGGCCGATTTCACAACCGCTGGAACCGCGATGGTTTCGTCCAAGTGAGCTACGACAGTACGTCCCCGACGGACGGATCGATCGCGAACCGCTACGGTACCTGGGCGTACTACCCGATCGATGGCACCTTCCTGCCGAGCAATACCGCGGATCATCTCCCGATCACCGAAGAGGAATACGCCCAATTCGCGCTCACGTGGCGGCACACGCTCTCCCCGGGGACGCTTTACAACCTTCGTGCCTCCCGCCAGCGCTGGAACAGCGAGGAGGACGTACTCGACCGGAAACCTTGGGAATACCAGCAACAGCCGAACCAGTACTACGACGCTTCGAACCGGATCGAGGGGCCTTACTTCGTCACGAATGGCGACTTCCCAACATACGAAAAGAAGACCACCGTCACCTACACGCTGAACGGCGACCTTTCGAGGAAGGTCGGGGAGCACAGCCTCATGGCCGGCGGGGAGATCGATTACAACTCCCTCGAATTCCTTCACACCGAATTCCCGAACGTCCTGGACGTCAATGGGAACTACGGAGCGACGCGTGACGAGTTCCGAGTCTTCAACCCGGAGGGATCGGCCTTCGCCCAGGATCGATGGTCCTACGAGGGGATGGTGCTGAACGCGGGACTTCGCTACGACAATTTCACGATCGGCGACCAGATCGCTTCGTCGGAGGTGAAGGATCCGGTGAAGACCCAGTGGAGCCCGCGCGTGGGGTTCGCCTACCCCATCTCCGAGCGCGACGTCATGAGCTTCCACTATGGCCGGGTGTTCCAGGTCCCCGATCACCTGAACGTCTATCAGGGTCGGAATATATCCGCCCAAGCGAGAGGGAATCCCGATCTCGAGCCGCAGACGACGATCGCCTATCAACTCGGCATGCAACATCTCTTCACGAAGGAGATCAAGGCGCAGTTCGGCGTCTACTTCAAGGACATCTACGGACTCCTGACGACCGTGGAGCAGCAGATTCCCGGCTTCGCGCTCACCGTGCCGACGTTCGTGAACCGCGACTACGCTTCGTC
>JANMQV010000154.1:0-3073 GCA_031370645.1 Candidatus Eiseniibacteriota bacterium
CGTGACGCGAAGGGTGGGCTTCGGATGGTGAGCGACCCGCTTGATCTAGAAGCGCTGCTTGAAAGTTCGGGCGCCTAATGCGTCGTGTTCCTGAGGTAACGTAGGTAGCCGCCGACCGCCAAGTACGCGAGCACAACGTCGTTCTTTCCGTCTCCGTCGACATCGGCGACCGCGATCTGATTGGACGTTCCGCCCGAGTTCGCCGCGAACGGCGGCTTCAAATGCCGGTTCCCATCGTTCACCAAGATCCAAGAATCGGCGTTACCGAAGCTGCCCACGGCGAAGTCGTCACGACCGTCGAGATTGAGATCCCCCGTCGCGACGCACGAGACGGGGTAACCCTCCGCGTAGGTGGAATCGAGCACGATCGGGGCGGACGGCTGCCAGCGAATCATCCAAAGCCCCGGATTCGAGTTGAACGCGACGCCGATTTCCGAGTCTCCGTCGAGATCGAGGTCGGCCAGACCGATCGGCCCAGGGAAGTTTCCCATCGGCGCCTCGTCCGGAGGCTGAAACGTGCCGTCGCCGTTCCCTCGGAAGATTCCCACAGTGCCAGCGACTACGGAACCCGTCACCACAACATCCATGTTCGAGTTGCCCGCCACGTTTCCCGCCGCAATGTGATCGCCGCCGGAAGTGACCTCGATCGCGGTGACCGCTCGCGGATAACCCGCGAAGGCGTACAACGCGGTCACGTCCCCTTGTCCCGGGGGGAAGTAAACGGTGGCGGCGACGTCTTGAATCCCGTCGTTATCGAAGTCGGCCGACGCGATTTCCTTCGGCGTCCCTCCGAACGCGGCCAGCGTCTCCGGCGCCGAGAACGACTCGCCCGCGATGCCGTTCAACACGACGATCGCGCCGCTTCCTCCCACGACGAGGTCCATGGGCGTATCGCTGCCGAGCGATGCGGCGTGAATCGTGGCGGGCCGGGGACCGGAGTAGAACGACTTCGGTACATCGAACAATCCTCCCCCGAGGCCGTATGAGACCCAGATCTTGGAGCTGTCTACCATCCCGATTGCGATATCGACATGGCCGTCTCCGTCGAAATCTCCGACGGCCATGTTCGAGAGAGTGCCCGCCAACCCGGCATTCGAGATGGGAACGGGATCGTCGAAACCGAGCACGACGGGGCTCGGAGAAATCGGTTTCGGTTTCGTGGGGGTGTTGTTGCTGGAACAGCTTGCCGTCGCGATGAGCGCGAGAAGGCAAGTGAGCGCGGGGAACTGTCGCAAATGCCGGCTCCGTCGGATGAGTAGAGTGGAAATCTTGCCAGCAGTATCCGCCCTACTTCAGACGGAAGCAAGTTGAGGCCTGAGGCCTGCCGAAGCCGGCCGCGCGGTGCCCCTCACCGTGAAATCGCTCCTGCCACGCCCGGAACCCCGTTTGCATGTGGTCTCGGAATCGGTACTCTTGGCTCGGAAACCACGCAGCACGTGGATATCCGCGAGCAACCGTGAGGGGAGGGGGCGAATGCCGGTTTCGGGTGGATTTCAGGGGGCTGTCCTGCGAATCGAGTGCGTCGGCGAGTACGAGCCCGGCGAGATCATTGACGCCTTCCGACACGCCATGGAGGACTCGAACGGCCCGACGCGCGTCTCGCTTCTCCTGGACGTCACACGATCGGAGTCGCTGAAGGGCCGGACGCCGGACGAAATTCGTTCCGTTGCCGAGTTCCTTCGCCCTTATGCCGAGAGGATCGGCGGTCGATGCGCGGTGGTGGTTGGTACGACCCTCGACTACGGATTCAGCCGCATGGGCAGCGCCTATTCTGAGGGAGTCGGCGTCGAATCCGAAATATTCCGTGATTCGGAGTCGGCGCTGGCGTGGCTCGCAGCGGTGAAGCCGAGTCATTAGGGCTCCGGACGCGCTATTCCTCGATGACTTTGGTGCGGAAGGGGGGACTTGAACCCCCACGAGATTGCTCCCACTGGACCCTGAACCCAGCGCGTCTGCCAATTCCGCCACTTCCGCACCCATTTCTTCCAGAAGGGCTTGAGAACGGAATACTATAGGTGTCCCGTCGGTCGGGTGTCAACGACCGCGGAGGGGGCGGCGCACGCGACAAGCGTCGGCCTGGCAGTGATTTGCGGCGGGTCCGGGGGCGTTGCGCCGGGGCCCCTGCGCGTGGTACAACCCGACGTCGAACGGATCGAATCGCGGAGGTCGCCATGGCGCGTCAGCACGCGCCCGCCAAGGACAAGGAAGCCGAAGGCCGGAAGGTCATCGCGACCAACCGAAAGGCTCGCTACGACTACACCGTGATCGAGACGTGCGAGGCGGGGATCGAGCTTCGCGGGAGCGAGGTGAAGTCGCTCCGCGCCGCGAAGGCTCAATTGGTCGACGCCTACGCCTCCATCGACGATGGGCAGATCTACCTTCGCCAAATGCACATCAGCCCCTACGATCCCGCTTCCTACGACAATCACGAACCGACACGCACGCGGAGGCTCCTCCTTCATAAGGCGGAGATCCGGCGGCTCCGGACGCAACTGGAGGAGAAGGGGCTCACGATGGTTCCGCTCTCGCTCTACTTCCGCGACGGAAAAGTGAAGGTGGAACTGGCGCTCGTGAAGGGCCGTCGCGAGTACGACAAGCGCGCGAAGCTCGACGATCGGCGCGCGCGAAAAGAGATTCGCGGCATCATGCGGGGAGAACAGGCCGAGTGACCCCTCCAGGTTCCCCTCGCGATTCCGTGACCCTTCGCGCCCTTGGCTGTCTCGCGCTCGCGGCGGGACTCTTCTCCGCTCTGTCGATCACGCTACTACCTGCGATGGCGGACCGGGGTCTGCCGCCGGCGATCGTTATCGTTCGCCCCGATCCCGCGCCGGTGGAGCGAATCCCGCTGACCGTGATCGACGGTGTCCGCTACGTCTCCACGAACGATCTCGCCCGTTTGTTCGGGGCCACGAAGTACTGGCGGCCCGAAATTCAGAAACTTTCGTTGCGGATCGGCGAACACACGCTCCGCTTCACGGTGGACGCGCCGGTCGTGCTCGTCGACGAGGGGTCGAAGAATCTCGTGGCGCCGGTCCGGCTCGTGCAGGGCGTGGTCTGCGCGCCGGAAGCAGTT
>JANMQV010000170.1:0-3356 GCA_031370645.1 Candidatus Eiseniibacteriota bacterium
CTTCCTCGAGAAGCGCCGCCCGTCCTGGAAGAAGTGACCGCCGCGCTCGCCGATCTCATCCGGCCCTCGACGCCACGCGCCTTTCGAAAAGTCCTCGTGGCGAACCGCGCGGAGATCGCCGTTCGCGTTTGCCGCACCCTCCGCGAGATGAACATCGCTTCCGTGGCCGTCTACTCCGAAGCCGATCGGGGCGCGCATCACACGAGCGCGGCGGACGAGGCGATCTCAATCGGACCGCCCGCTCCCTCCGATTCGTACCTGAATATCGCCGCGCTCCTCGATGCCGCTCACGCGACCGGAGCCGAGGCGATCCATCCCGGATACGGCTTTCTCTCCCAGAGCGCTGCGTTCGCGCGAGCCTGCGCGGAGGCCGGCGTCGTCTTCATCGGCCCCTCCCCGGAGAGCATGGAACTCTTAGGCGACAAAGCCTCCTCGCGACGCGCGGCTCAGCGTTCGGGCGTTCCGACCATTCCTGGAGTCGAAGGCGTGGCGCGAGTGGAAGATGCGCTGCGGGAGGCGAAGGCGATCGGTTATCCCGTCCTCTTGAAGGCGGTTGGCGGCGGAGGGGGCCGCGGAATGCGCCGCGCCGGAGACGCCGCGGAACTGACCGCCGCGTTTGACTCCGCGCGCCGCGAGGCGGCTGCCGCGTTCGGCGACGACCGCCTCTTCCTGGAAAAACTGGTCCATCCGGCGCGCCACGTGGAAATCCAGATCCTGGGCGACGGACAGGACGCGATCGCCATCGGAGAGCGCGAGTGCAGCCTCCAGCGGCGCTTTCAGAAGATCATCGAGGAATCTCCCTGCTCGGTCCTCTCGGCGAAAACGCGCGCGGCGATGGAGAGCGCGGCCGTCGCTCTGGCGCGGGAGGCGCATTACGCCGGGGCCGCGACGGTCGAGTTTCTCCTCGGACCGGACGGAGCGTTCTATTTCCTGGAGGTGAACACGCGCCTTCAGGTGGAGCACCCCGTCACCGAGATGCGCTCGGGGCTCGATCTCGTGCGCGCCCAGATCGAAATCGCCGCGGGCGGGCCGTTGCCGGAGAAGCCGGTGCTCCACGGGCACGCCATCGAGGCGCGATTGAACGCCGAGGATCCCTACCACGGCTACTTGCCGCAGACCGGTAACGTCCTCCTCCTCGCGTGGCCGGAGGGCGAGGGCGTGCGGGTCGACGCGGGGATCCGGCAGGGGCAGCCGGTTCACGCGCACTACGACTCGCTCCTCGCGAAGGTGATGGCGCACGGCCACGATCGCGAAGAAGCACGCCGGCGCTTGATCGCGGCGCTCGAATCGCTCGCGCTCCTCGGCGTGGCGACGAATCAAGCGTTCCTGCTCGAACTCCTCGACGACCGCGCGTTCGCGACGGGCGAGACCTATACGCACACGCTCGAATCGCGCGAATGGCCCGGGCCGGTGACGGTGCCGGACGACGCGCTCCTCGCGGGGGCGATCGCGCTCCACGCACCCGCCGCCCTCGGCGACGGTCGGGACGACGTCGACCGCTTCTCGCCCTGGATCTCGCTCGGCTCCTGGGGAAGGAGCGCGTTCGGTCCCGCGCGCGCATCGGGGAAATCCGCGTGAGCCGCGCCTTGATCGTCCACTGGGATGGGAAGCGGATCGAGGCGAGAGTCGACTTCCGCGGCGACGTCGTGACCCTGAACCGCGGCGCCGCCGCGATCGAAGCGCGCTATCGCCGCGAGGGAGCCTGGATCACCCTTGCCATGGGCGAGTCGACGCATCGGGCGGCGGTGGCGAAGGACGCGCGAGGACTCTGGGTTTCCTGCCGCGGGCGGACGTGGCTTCTCGTTCCCGAGGGGCGCGAGGGAGCGTCGCGCGTCGCGACCGATGCGCCCGACGAGATTCGTGCGCCGATGACGGGTCGTGTCGTCTCCCTGGTCGCCCGCGCGGGAAGCCGCGTTCAAGAGGGGGAGCTTCTCCTCACGATCGAGGCGATGAAGATGGAATTCAAACTCACGGCCCCGGAGGACGGGACGGTGCTCGAGGTGGCATGCGACGAAGGAGATCGCGTGGAGCTGGGTCAGCTCCTCGTTCGACTGAAGCCGGCGGCGGGGGAGGGCGAAACCGCGTGAACGTCCGGATCGTCGAGGTCGGCCCGCGCGACGGGCTCCAGAACGAGAAGGAACCGATTCCGACCGAAGCCAAGGTCGCGCTCGTCGACGCGCTCTCCGATGCCGGGTACGAAGAGATCGAGGTGAGCGCGTTCGTCTCGCCGAAGTGGATCCCGCAACTGGCGGACGCTTCGGAGGTCTTCGCGCGGATTCAGCGCCGCTCCGGTGTTCTCTACTCGGCGCTGGTGCCGAACGAGCAGGGCCTCGAGCGCGCGCTCGAGTCACGCGTGGGGAAGATCGCGGTCTTCACGGCCGCTTCGGAATCGTTCAACAAGAAGAACATCAACGCGACGATCGAGGAATCGATTGCCCGCTTCGCGTCGGTCGTGCCGCGCGCCCTCGACGCCGATTTCCGCGTGAGGGGGTATATCTCGACCGCATTTCATTGCCCCTACGAAGGGAAGATCGACCCGGTCGCGGTCGTGGCGGTGGCGAAACGGCTCCTCGACCTCGGGGTGGAGGAACTCTCGATCGGAGACACGATCGGGAAGGCGACACCGGAAGAGGTGAATACGCTCCTCGACCGGCTCCTCGACGCGGTGCCGCAGGACGAGATCGCGCTCCACTTCCACGATACCTACGGAAGGGCGGTGGAGAACGCGGTCGCCGGCTTCGAACGGGGAGTGACGATCTTCGACTCCTCGGTCGGTGGCGTGGGAGGGTGCCCCTACGCTCCGGGCGCCGCCGGAAACGTGGCGACGGAGGATCTGGTGGCGGCCCTACAGCGCGCCGGGGCGATCATCGAACTCGATCTCGGGAAAATCGGCGCCGCTTCCGCTCTGCTTGCCACCGCCCTTGGGCGGCAGCTTCGCCCCTCCGCTCGGCCCTCGGCGTAACCTACTTCTTCGCGAGCGAAGTTCCCTTCGCGGCCGCGGCGCGCGATCTGGCGCGTTGTAGACTCCACTGCAGCGCCGGCGGCGTGACGAGCGTTGTCGCGATGACCATGATCACGACGGCCGCGTAGGTCGCCGGCGTGATGACGCGCTCGCCTCCGATCGTGAGCGCGGCACCGATGTTCGCGAAGATGAGACCCACCTCGCCCCGCGGCACCATCCCCAACCCAACCGAGAGCCGGTCGACGTCTCGTTGCAGAACGCCGAACATGCATGCCTGTTTCCCGATCCAGGCGGCCGCGGTGAGCGCGGCGGCGAGGCCGAGAATTCTTGGATCGGCGAAGGCGGCGAGATCGACGCGGAGTCCGGTGAGAACGAAGAAGATCGGGACGAGGAA
>JANMQV010000178.1:0-5157 GCA_031370645.1 Candidatus Eiseniibacteriota bacterium
CCTTGCTCACGGTCGTGAACCAGGGGGCTCAGCCTCGCCGATTGAGCGCCTTCGGATACAACGAGTGGAGGCTCTGTCCGCCGCGTGCCGGCGAGCACCTCTACGCGCGCACCGAGTCGGACGCCGAAACGTCAGCCCTTCTCGCGCAAAATCCGTACAACCAGGCTTTTCGAAATCGGATCGCGTTTGCCCACGCCGGCCCGTTGACCTCCGCGACCGGGGATCGCATGGAGTTCTTGGGACGGAACGGCACGATCGGCCGGCCGGCCGCGCTCGACCGCCGCCATTTGTCGAACACCTTCGGATCGGGCCTCGATCCCTGCGCGGGCCTTCAGGTCTCGCTCGTTCTCGCCCCGGGGGAGACCCGCGAGATCGTATTCCTCCTGGGCCAGGGGGAGGATCGCGCCGATGCACTGCGGTTGGTGCGTGCGCACGGTTCGGTCGCCGCCGCCCGCGAGGCGCTTGGTGAAGTCGAACGGTCCTGGGATCGGCTCCTTGGAGCCGTCGAGGTCCGGACGCCGGACGACTCCTTCGATCTGCTGATGAATCACTGGCTTCTCTACCAGAGCATCTCGAGCCGCCTTTGGGCGCGGACGGCGTACTACCAGCCCGGCGGGGCGTACGGCTTCCGAGACCAACTCCAGGACGTGATGGCGCTCTCCTTCGCGGCTCCGGGCCTATACCGAGAACACCTCGTGCGGGCGGCCGCGCGGCAATTCAGCGAGGGAGACGTGCAGCATTGGTGGCATGCCCACTCGGGCGCCGGCGTGCGCACGCGCTGTTCCGACGACCTCCTGTGGCTCCCCTTCGCGGTCGCGCGTTATCTCGAAGCGACCGGGGATCGGACGCTTCTCGAGGAACGCGTTCCCTTCTTGGTGGCACCGGAGCTCGAACCCGGTCAGAACGACATGTACGGACACCCCTCGGCTTCGGGAGTGAACGCGACCGTCTACGAGCATTGTCTCCGTGCCATCGATCGAAGCATGACGTCCGGGCCGCACGGACTACCCCTGATTGGAAGCGGCGACTGGAACGACGGGATGAATCGTGTCGGTCTTCTGGGGCGTGGGGAGAGCGTCTGGCTGGGTTGGCTCCTGGCCAACGTTCTCAAGGACTTCACGAGGCTGGCCGAATCCCTCGGGGAGAATGAACGCGCTTCGCGGTATCGGGGCGAAGGGGGCCGCCTCGCCGCCGTTCTGGGGCAGGCGTGGGACGGGGACTGGTACCGCCGCGGGTATTTTGACGACGGCACGCCGCTCGGCTCCGCGCAGAGCGAAGAGTGCCGCATCGATTCCATCGCGCAGTCCTGGGCGGTGCTCTCCGGTGTCGCGCCGCTTCAGAACGCCGAGCGCGCGATGGACTCGGTGCGAAGCCATCTGATCCGACGGGACGCGCCAGCCGTGCTTCTCCTGGCTCCGCCGTTCGATTCCTCGACTCCCGATCCCGGCTACATCCGGGGATATATTCCCGGCGTGCGGGAAAACGGTGGCCAATACACGCACGCGGCGCTCTGGGTCGTGATGGCGGCGGCCCGTCTCGGAAGCGGAAACGAAGCCGTCGAGCTGTTCCACCTTCTCAATCCCATCAATCACACGCGCACGCCGGCCGCACTCGCGCGGTATCAAGTGGAACCCTATGTGGTCGCCGCGGACGTGTACGCTCACCCGGCGCACGTGGGTCGCGGCGGCTGGACGTGGTACACCGGATCGGCGAGTTGGATGTATCGTGCCGGGTTGGAGGCCATCCTCGGATTGGAGCGCCGCGGCGCGACACTCTCGCTGAACCCGTGCATCCCGTTCGCGTGGCCCGGATTTTCCATCGTGCTTCGCATCGACGGCACGCGCTACGAGATATCGGTCGAGAATCCGCGCCAGCGCTGCCGGGGAATCGGTTCCGCGGAGATGGATGGCGCCCCGGTTGACGCCGCCGCGATACCGCTGATTCTCGACGGCGGGACGCACAGGGTGCGCGCCGTGATCGGAGAACCGGTTCCGCAGGCGAGTGGCGCGTGGGAGCCGACGACTCGGGCTAAGTAGCGGGAGCCGCATTGATCATCCCGGTAGTTTCCAATCGATGATAGCCGTGTCTCGAGCTCTGGCGCGGCTCTGGTTTCGCGCGCGGGGCGAGGTCGGCACTCGAATTTGCGGGATCCCGTTCAGGGCGGATCCATACCACATCGGATTCTGGCGGGAGGTCGAAGCGGGGAAGTGGGAGCCGGAGATCTTCGACGCCCTGGATCGGTTCCTTCGTCCTTCATCGAGTTGCGTCGATGTCGGCGCCTGGATCGGTCCGACCGTGATCTATGCGGCGAGGAAGTGCGCGAAGGTCTATTGCTTCGAGCCCGACCCGGACGCCTACCGATATCTGCTCTGGAACCTGCGGCTCAACGACCTCGGCAACGTCTCTCCGTTCCACGTCGCGCTATCCGCCAGAAGCGGGATGCGAACTCTGTCGAGCCCCGATGGCCATCTCGGCACCAGCAAATCTTCGCTCGTGGAGGGTCGCGGACGCGGAGAAGGGGCGGAGGTCCTTTGTATGACGTGGGATCAGTGGCTGGAGACCGTCTCGCCGGGGCGGATCGACTTCATGAAGATCGACATTGAAGCGGGCGAGTTCGACCTCATTCCGTCGATGCAGGAATACCTACGTCGCGAGGCGCCGGCGCTCCACCTCTCACTCCACGTTCCACTGCTTCCCGAGGAGACCCGAGAGCGCGAACTGGAGCGCGTGCTCGGCGCGATCGGCCACTACCGGAGCGTTCAGGACGAGAAGGGCAGGTACCTCGGGCCGGGAGAACTGCGAAGCGTGGCGATGAGCAGGCTCTGCTCCGTCCTGTTCTCGATGGACGTTCCGGGAAACTAACGACAACACCCGCGTCGCGGACCTGGGCTCGCCTCAGCGCAGCAACGCCACGCGCAGGATTTGCCGGCCGGACTTCACGAAGTAGATCCCGGTCGGAAGGTGACGTCCTCGGCCGTCTCGGCCGTCCCAGTCCACTCGCAGCGCAGAGAAAGCCGTTCGGGAACCGTACGACTTCCAGTTTCGAACCCGCCGCCCGGTTACGTCGTAAATGGCGATCTCCTCGCCGCTACGCGCTTCGATCGTTGTCGTACCTCGGAACGGATTCGGGAAGACCCGCAGCACGGCCGGAGCCGGCGGGCTCGACTCGAAGCCGGTGTCGGATGCCGCGAGCGGATCCGTTACGGATGCCGCCGTTGTCGTTCCCGCCTGCGTATTCATGTCCGACTGAATCTCGGCCTGAGTTAGAGCTCGGTCGTAGAGGCGAAGATCGTCCAAGAGCCCCTTGTAGGGATCGTTGTCTCCGCCCGCGCCCTCTCCCGTACCGCCGATCACCGTGTTCGCGTTGGTGCCGGTGCCGAGCACGATCGCCCCCAGCGTCTCTCGGAGCGTTCCGTCGACGTAGAGCTTCGTCCCGGCGCCATCCGCCACCACCGCGAGATGGGTCCAGGTGTTCACCGTCGGGCTGAAGGCGAACGATCGGAAGGTCGATCCCGTCGCGATGTAGACGCGACCGCTCCCTCCGGAAAGCCCCATGTCGAAGCGCATGTTCGATGCGGCCGGGGAATCGCGCTTGCTGATGATGGCGCGCCAGTCGGCGAAGCTCGCCGGATTGACCCAGGCTTCGAAGGTTAGCGGCAGACTCGGGATCGCGAACGTGCGGCCGAGAACGACGCGCGGATCGTTCGAATCGTTGCCGTCATCGGTCGCGTTGAAGGAGAGAGCGGTGCCGTACTTCCCGGCAACCCACGTGGGGCCGTTCGTCAGCGCGCCGGTGAAGCCGTGGCCGGAGAGATCGGCGGTGGTCGTGCCGGAACCTTCATCGAAGGCATATGTCGCCAGCGTCGTGTTCGTGTTCGACACGGTGACGGTCACGCTTGCGGAGGTCGTCTGATTTCCGGCCGCATCCCGCGCCACCGCCGTGAGGATCTGAGTGCCGTTCCCAACCGTCGTCGTGTTGAACGAGACACTGTAGGGCGCTGTCGTGGCTTCGGGGAGGATGTTGACGCTACCCACGCGGAACTGAACCCCGGTCACGCCGATAGTGTCACCGGCGTTGGCCGTGATCGTCACCGTTCCCGAGAGGGTGCTCAATGCCGCCGGGGCCGTGATCGAAACCGTCGGCGCAATCGTATCGGGCGCGGTGGTGGTGAACGAAACCGGCGCCGCGTCCGTGCCGAGAATCTTCGAGTGATCGGCGCGGACGAGAAACCCGTTCAGGACGTGGGCCCCGGCGACGACGTTCGTGAGCGGATAGGAGCCATCGAACGTGAGGTCCATCACCTGCGGATTCGCGTCGAGCACGAAGTGGACATGGTCGACGCCGGTGAGATTTCCGCCCGCGACGTACGTAACATTCACCGTCGAGCCGCCGACCGTCGAGCCGCCGGTGGGCTGCGTGATGCTCAACGTCGGCGGGTTCGAAACGGTGACGACCACTCCCGCGCTCGTCGTGCTGTTACCCGCCGCGTCTCGCCCGATCGCCGTCAGCGTGTGCGTGCCGTCGGACGTAAGCGTCGAGTTCCAGACGATGGAGTAGGGCGCAACCGTGTCTTCCGCTCCGAGATTCACCCCGTCGAGCTTGAACTGAACTCCGGACACGGCGATGTTGTCCGTCGCGTTGGCGCTCACGGTCACCGCGGAACCGGCCACCGCTCCGGCGGCCGGCGCCGTCATCGAAACGACCGGCGCGACAGTGTCCGGAGCGCCTGCCGGCGTGATCATGTCGGTCTGAATTTCGCCCTGCGTCAGAGCCCGATCGTAGAGGCGCAGATCATCCAGGAGCCCCTTGTAGGGATCGTTGTCTCCGCCCGCTCCCTCACCCGTACCGCCGATCACCATGTTGGCGTTCGTGCCGGTGCCGAGCGTGACGGCCGCAATCGACTCCTGGAGGTTGCCGTTGACGTAGAGCTTCGTCCCACCTGTCTCCGCCACCACCGCGATGTGGGTCCAGGTGTTCAGGGTCGGGCTGAAGAGGAACATACGCATCGTCGGCCCCGCGGCGACGTAGACGCGGCCGCTTCCCCCCGCGAGCCCCAAGTCCATGCGCATGTTGGCGGCGGCCGGCGTGTCGCGCTTGCTGATGATGGCGCGCCAGTCGGCGTAGTTCGCGGGATTCACCCACGCGGAGAACGTGAA
>JANMQV010000182.1:0-8050 GCA_031370645.1 Candidatus Eiseniibacteriota bacterium
GGCCCCCTCGGGGCGCGACCGGGCAAGGCGGACGGCCAGATGGAGCACCAGGTTCGCCACGCGCGGCGTCGGGAGCGCGGGCTCGACGGCGGCGGGGGTGAGTATCGGGAGGAGTTCGCGTTGGAAGTAGCGGTCGAGGAATTCGCGTTCTTCAGGCGAGAGGTCGTCGTCGCGGAGGAATCGAATGCCGTGGGTCCGAAGCGCGGGAATCAACTCCTTCTCGAGCGCGGCGTACGCGGTCGCGACGAGTTCCCGCGTGCGGGCGCCGACGAGCGGGAGAAGCTCACGGGCGCTCCGTCCGTCGTGACCGCGATGCTCGACATCGGCTTCGAGGAGGGCGCGCATCGACGCGACGCGAATCATGAAGAACTCGTCGAGATTCCCGAAGAAGATCCCCGTGAAGCGGACCCGCTCGAGGAGCGGATTCGAGGGATCGAGCGCCTCTTCTAGCACGCGGCCGTTGAAGCAGAGCCACGTCAGGGCGCGGTTCAGGTAGCGGTCCTGTTTTCCCGCCGCCGGTAAACTCGCTTCCGACTTCACGCCCGCCCCCTCCGACTTCGCGACCCCAAGTTCATGGCCCCTTCCCCCAAGTTGTTACGATTTCTATAATTGGGAGGATACCGGAGGGGCGCATCCCGGCGCAAGGTGGGACCCCGCCGGGGGCCGTGGGGGGATCCAGGTGGTCCCGAGAACCCCCCGCGGGGATACCAAGGTATCCGTTGACCGTACCGCCGTTTGGGCCGATTGTTAATGGAGACGTGACAGTGTTAAGTCCGCTGCACTCTCCTCACCGGAGGCTGATACGGAAACCTGGAAGCGATACAAAGAGAAGGAACTGAGCCACTCGATGGCCCACTACCTCCAGGCGGTGGCCGCCCTGAAGCGCGAGAAGGGGTACGCCAAGGTGAGCGAGATCGCCGAGCATCTCGGCGTCACGAAGAGCGGCGTCACGTCGATGATTCGATCCCTCGCCACGCGCGGCCTCGTGGATCACGAGCGCTACGGCTGCGTGGAGTTGACCGACGAAGGGCGCCGTTTCGCGGAGACGACCGAATCGAGCCGCCACGTCCTCGAAGCCTTCTTGACCGATATCCTCGGCGTTCCCGCTCCGATCGCGAGCGAGGACGCCTGCATGATCGAACACCTGGTGAGCAACGAGGCGATGTCGCAGTTCGTCCGCCTCACCGCGCTCATCCAGGCCGACCATCCCGCGGCCCTCGAATTCCGCCGCCTCTTCCAGGAGCAGCAGCGTTGCGGCGCCTCCGGCGCGGCGTGCCCCGTCTGCGGGGAGGGCGCCTGCCTCGAGCGGACCTTCCGCGACGCCACCACGCGCGAAGACCGAGGTGCGGAGCCGTCCGCCCCGACGCGCGGCGGAGATAAGTCATGACGCCCCTGACGTTCCTCCCGGACTCGCATCTCGCCGGCCTCCTTCCCGGGGAGCGCGCGCTCGTGCGCCGCGTTCTCGGCCTGCCGGAATTCTCGCGCCGCATGTCGGAGTTGGGCCTCGTCCCCGGCACGGAAGTGCGCATGGTCCGCCGTGCCCCGTTCGGGGATCCGATCGAGTTCGTGGTTCGCGGGACACACTTCTCCATCCGTCGTACGGAGGCGGAGGGGATCCGTGTCGTCGCCGTCTGACCTCGCTCAGGCGCCGCGCGAAACGCGCGTCCGCCGTAGCATCCCGCTCACCGGCTCCGTTCCGCCTCGCGCGCGCCGACAGCCGGTCATCGCGGTCGTCGGGAATCCCAATTCCGGCAAATCGACCCTTTTCAATCGGCTCACCGGGCTCCGCCAGAGAGTCGCGAACTATCCCGGCGTGACCGTGGACGTCACCATCGGCCGCTGCCCGCTACCGTCGGGCGGCCAGGTGAATCTCGTCGATCTCCCCGGCGCCTACAGCCTCCGCCCCCGCTCTCCCGACGAGGAGATCGTGCGCGACGTTCTGCTCGGCATCGACAAGACGACACCGCGGCCCGACGCGATCCTCCTCGTGCTCGACGCCTCGAGTCTCGACCGCCAGTTGTTCCTGGCGCTCCAGATTCTCGACCTCGGGCTCCCGACGTTCCTCGTACTCAACATGGTCGACATCTCGAGGGAGCAGGGACTCCTGATCGACCGCGCGGCGCTGGAGCGGCACCTGGGTGTGCCGATCTACGAAACCGTGGGGCGGACCGGAGAAGGGGTGGACGCGCTTCGACGCGCGCTCGACAAGCCGGCGCCTCGCGCGACGGTTCGTCCGCTCGAACATTCTCCCGCCGCGGCCACGGAGATTCGAGCGCTCGCGCTCGAAATCGGTGACGGCGGGCGAATCGCGTCGGCCGACCCCGAGCGAATCGCTTGGGCGCTCCTCTGCGACGAGACCGGCCGGATGGCGCGTCTGGTGCCCACCGCCGCGGCCTCGAATCTCTCCGAGCGCCGCGTGCGACTCGAAGCGGCCGAGCCCGACTGGCGAAGCGCGGAAGCGACACGCGGCTACGCCTCCGTGGAGGCGATCCTTCTCGAAGTGGCTCGCAAGGTATCGAGCGCCGACCCCGTGCGTCGGCGCGTCGATCGAATCGTCACGCACCGGATCGTCGGCCCGATCCTCTTCGCACTCGTGATGGGCGTGATCTTCCAGGCGATCTACGCGGGCGCGCAGCCGGTGATGGATCTCATCGAAGCCGGAACGTCGTGGTTCGGCGGCGTGATCGGCCATCTGCTTCCGGCCGGGCCGTTCCGCTCGCTCCTGATCGACGGCGTCATCGCCGGTGTCGGAACGGTGCTCTCGTTCCTACCGCAGATCGCGCTCCTCTTCCTCTTCATCGGCATTCTCGAAGACACCGGTTACCTCGCCCGCGCGGCCTTTATCCTCGACCGCCTCATGGGCGCGGTCGGCCTTCCGGGGCGCGCGTTCTTGCCGCTTCTCTCGTCCTTCGCCTGCGCCATCCCCGGCATCATGGCCACGCGAACGATCGAGAACCGGCGCGACCGATTGGCGACGATCTTCGTGGCCCCCTTCATGTCGTGCAGCGCGCGGCTTCCGGTCTATGCGCTTCTCATCGGAGCCTTCATCCCGAACCTCGGCTGGGGACCGATCAGCCTGCCGGGGCTCGTCCTCTTCGCGCTCTATCTCTTCGGCATCGCCGTCGCGTTCGTCACGGCGTGGGCGCTGCGGCGCACGGCCCTTCGGGGCCCCCGCGCCTCGAGCGTCATGGAGCTGCCGCCCTACCGCACGCCGGCGTGGCGCGGGCTCGTGACGAACATCACCGGCCAGTCGCTCCAATTCGTGAAGAAGGCGGGAACGGTGATCGTCGCGGTCTCCGCGGTTCTGTGGTTCCTCGCTTCCTATCCCGGCGGCGCGCCGGAGACGCGCGCGCTCCAGGCGCAACTGACGACCGCCGAGCAATCGGGCGATGTCGCGGCCACCTCCGCGCTCAAGACCTCCGTCGCGGGATCGACCCTTCGCCACTCCTTCGCCGGGCAGATCGGTCGCGCGCTCGAACCGGCCATCGCGCCCCTCGGATTCGACTGGCGGATCGGCATCGGGCTCGTCACCTCGTTCGCCGCGCGCGAGGTGATGGTCTCGACGATGGCGACCGTCTGGAATCTCGGGAGCGGCGGCGACAATGCTGTCTCGCTTCGCCAGGCGATTCGCGAAGCGAGGAACTCCGAGACCGGACGCCGGTCCTACGTGCCGCTCACCGGAATCAGCCTCATGGTCTTCTTCGCGCTCGCCTGCCAGTGCATGTCGACCGTCGCCGTGGTTCGCCGCGAGACGGGCGGGTGGAAGTGGCCGATCGCGATGTTGGTCACCATGAACGTCCTCGCCTGGCTGGCGTCGTTCGCCGTCTTCCAGGGCGGACGCGCGCTGGGACTGGGGTAACGCGATGAACGGATTCGGCTGGCAGGAGATTGCGGTCGTCGTGGTGGTGATGGGCGCCGCGGTGTGGTTGGTGCGGCGCGCGCGGCGGGCACAGCGCGACCGGGTGGTCTGCTCGAGTTGTCCGGCTGTTAAGATTCCGCCGCGTCCCTCTTATTTCAGGAGCGCGAAGCGGGCCGAGCGAACCCCTTCGGAAGTTTCCACCCGCACGAAGTAGATCCCCGAAGCGAGTCTCCCCTCCGAACTACACGATGATCGGTGCTGCGACTTCGACCAGCGCGGGCTTCAAGCCGAAGACTTCCTCGAAGAGTCCTCCCTTCGATTCGAGCGACAGGCGTTCGAGCGCGAGATCCTCGCCCGGTCCGACCTCGATCTGAAGCTCGTCTCCGACGACCGTCACGCGCGGCTGCTGCACACGCTGCGTGTGCCCCTTGTCGAGGGCGTCGGCCACGCGGAGGATGCCGGCGAGGCGATTCACGGTGAGCCGAGCGGCGCGTGGGAGCGAGGCGTAAGCGGGGTGATCGCTCTGCGGCCCTTCCCGCCGGTGGTAGCGCGCCAGATTGGCCACGATCTCGAGGTCGGTGCGCGAGAGCCCGAAGACTTCCGAGTTCACGAGCAGGTAGAACGAATGGCGGTGATGCCCGCGCGCCGCGACGTAGGTGCCGATGTCGTGGACGATGGACGCGACCTCCAGGAGCAGTTGCTCCCGCTCCCCCATCTGGTGCTGCGAGCGCGTCGCCTGAAAGACGATCCGAGCGAGCGCGGCAACGTGGAGCCCATGCTTCTCGTCGGCCTGATACTTCCGCGCCAGGTTGATCGCCGCCGCAATCGTCTGCTCCGGGAAGAGAACCGTGGAGCCCTCCCGGATGGAGCGCGCCATGTGGAGCACCAGCCCGTCACGCATGCTCTCGTAGGGCACCAGGATCGAATCCAACTGGCAGAGCTTCGCCACCTCGATGTAGGTAAGGAGGGCCGGCGCCAACGACTCCGACTCGTTCGGCGGCACGGAGAAGGTGGTAGCGATCTGATCGGGCGCCAGCGCGAGAATCTGATCCGCCAGTTTCTTCACGTCCTTCACGGTGATCACCGTCATCTCCCCGGCCGCACCATTCCCGCCCCCCGCTCGTGCCAGCACCCTCGCCGCGAAGCGCGCCTCGGAGCCGACCGTGAGGAGAAGCGAGAGTTTGCCGAACGGGAGCGAGCGCCGAATCACCTGCATCATCTCCCGCACGTGGTGCTGCGTGAGGCGCGTCTTCGCCCGCTTCTCGTTCTCCGCGGCGCGCATCGCCTCCCGCATCCGGACCGTGCCGAGGTCGTGCGTCACGGAGCCGACGACTTCGCCGTCCCGGAGCAACGCCCACTCGGTGGAACCGCCGCCCAGTTCGAAGAGAAGCGCCTCCCCCTGGCGGTACTCGGGGTGCGTGGCGAGCGCCTTCTGGACCGCGGCGAAGGTGAGGAGCGTTTCCTGCGACCCCTCGATCACCTCCACCTCGATGCCGGTCGCGAGGAAGACGCGATCGACGAAGGTGTCGCGATTGAGCGCGGCGCGGACCGCGTGGGTGGCGACGGCGCGCACGTGCGTGACGCCGTAGACGTCCATTCGCTCCCGGTATTGCCGGAGGACGTTCACCGCCTTCTGAATCGACGACGCCGAGAGCGTCCCCGATCGGAAGGCTTCTCGGCCGAGCGCGAGCGGGCGGTCCAGCTCTTCCAGGGTGCGGATGGTGCCGTCGGGACGAAGTTCCGCCACGAGCATGCGGATGCCGCTCGAGCCGATGTCGATGACCGACATGATCGGCGGCGCGCCGGGAGCGACGGGCCGGATGGCGTTTTCGCTATCGGTCATGGGGTGTTCGCCTCGGCTCGGTTCATTTCGCCAGCACCGGTTTCAATCCAAACTCCTGTCGGAAGAGATCGCCCTTGTCCTCCACCGACCAGGCGTCGAGCGTCACGTCGCCGCGTGTCTTGAGCACGAGGCGCATCTCTTCGCCGCGCACCTTCACCCGCACGGCGGAAACACGCTGGCGGTGGTCGTGGTCGAGCGCGTCGGCCACGCGGAGGAGGGCCGCCAGAGAGCGGACCCGGTCGCGAACGCGATCGTCCAGGGCGCGGTAGGCCTCGTGGCTCACGTCGGGCGGCGCCTTTCGATGATAGCGCGCCACGTTCGCCACGATCTCCACTTCCCCATCGCTCAGTCCCAGGATCGGCGTCTGGGAGATGATGTAGTAGGCGTGCCGATGGTGCCCCGCCACGCCGATGAAGTTTCCCACCTCATGCAGGAGCGCCGCCAGTTCCAAGAGGAGCTTGTCGCGCTTCGAGAGTCCGTGCAGGTTCTTCGTCTGGTCGAAGAGCGATAGCGCCAGCGCGCCGACACGATTCGCGTGCTTTTGGTCGATGTCGTATTTCTTCACGATGGCGACCGCGGCGTTTCGGGTCTGGCTCACTTCGAGCGCTTTCAGTCCCTCGGCGCCGACCGAGCGGGCGACGTCCACCAGAACGCCGTCGACGAGCCCGACGTGGGGCACCCAAATCTCCTTCGCCCGGACACGCGTGCCGACGAAATCGAAGATGCACCCGGCCGGAACGATCACGTCGGCCCGGTCGGGGCGAAGTCCGTAGCGCTCCGCCCGCTGAGCGGGCGTCAGTTTGGCGAGCGTCGCGAGTATTTTCCGGAGTCGAACCATCGTGATCCGCGTCGGCTTCCGCTCGCCATCCGGTCCCTTCGGAAGACCGTTCGTCGCGAGGAGCCCCGCGATCGTGTCGATGTTTCCCCCGGTGCCGACGAAGCGTTCGAGACGGCGGCGCTTGAAGAAATCGAGAATGGGGAATCGAGTGGTCTTCAACGAATCCTGAATCATCCGAAGCGCCTTCTCGGGCGGCGCGTTCCCGATTCGCTCGAGGAGGCGCACCCCGCCGACGTCGTGCGATTCCACGACGAGGATCTCCCCATGGCCGACCAGGGCAATCTCGCTCGAGCCACCCCCGACATCGAGGATGAGCGAGAGTCCGCGGTCGAGTGAGAGCCGGCTTCGCACGCCGAGCGCCACCAACCGAGCCTCCTCCGTCCCCTGGATCAGTTCGAGATCGAGCCCCGTCTCCTGGTGAATCCGCTCGAGGAAGGCCGCGCGATTCCGCGCTTCACGCGTGGCGCTCGTGGCGACCGCGCGGTGAACCACCACGCCGTGCGTCTCCATGGTGCGGCGGAAGGTGCGGAAGGCTTCGAGCGCCGACTCCATCGTGGCGGGGTCGATTCGTCCCCCCTTGAAGACCGACTCCCCGAGGCGCACCGGCACGCGCACGCGCTCCAGGACGCGATAGTGCGTCGGCGACTTGAACTCGGCGATGACGAGGCGGAAGGCGTTCGAGCCGACATCCATGCCGGCGCAGCGAATGGGGAACGGCGACTTCTTGGTTGTGGCCATTGGACCCATGTTCGCGCCGGGGTGGCGCCGGCGTCAAGGCGCGAGGCGGGGTCGCCTAGGGCCCGATCGAGAATCGAGACTTCTTCACCTCGGCCGCCGCATTCACGCGGGCGAGGATGTCGGACCACTTCTCGAAGTTCGAGGCGGTGATGACGACATCCTTTCCCGCGACGCGGTGGCGGAGATAGCCGCCCCTCACCTTTTGCAGCGCCCCCGTCGAGTCCGACAGCGAGGCGCGAAACGTCCAGGCGCTGTCGGGCGTTCCACCGCCCGGCGCCAGGACCACGGCGAACTCCTTCACCCACGGCCGATCGGGATCGAGCACCGGCACCACCAGCGCATCGATCGCTCCGTCGAAGTTTTCATCCGCGGCGTGCGTGAAGACGTAGCGCTGGTGGTCGAGCATGTAGTCGAGCTGTGCCCCGGCGAGCGGAGCCGCCCCCTTCGGAAAATCGGCGGGGAGCGAATCGGGCTCCACCGGGAGCGGCCCGATGAGGTAGCAGAGGTAATCGGCGCGGCCGTCTCGATTCCGATCGAAGACGTAGGCCCAATCGACCAGGTTCCCCGCCGTGGCGCGCACCATCGGCTCCCTCCCCTCGGCCACCGCCTTCATGTCTTTCGCCACGATGTAGCGCGGGTTGAGATAGATCGCCTTCTCGGGGTTCTTGATTTTGTCGGGAGAGAAGATCGCGACGAGCGATCGTTTTTGCGCGGAGGCGGCGAGCAGCGTCACGCAGGCGCCGTCCTCGTGGCGCCAATCGGCGACCGCGCG
>JANMQV010000218.1:0-7278 GCA_031370645.1 Candidatus Eiseniibacteriota bacterium
CGCGATGGCTCCGCTTCTCGGCCACTACTATCGGCTCTGGGACCGCGTTAGTTCCGACCGCGTCGATTGGTTCCTCGCCGATTCGGCGCACGTCCGGGACCGCATCGCGAAGCACTACCGTCGCCGAGCGCGCGTCATCCACCCTCCGGTCGACACCGACGCGTTTACCCCCGCGACGTCCGCGGCCTCACCCGGCGCGCCCTACCTCGTCGTCTCCGCGCTCGTTCCCTACAAGGGCGTCGAGCGCGCGATTCGAGTCTGTTCCGCGCGAGGAGCGGCGCTTCGCGTCGTGGGGACGGGTCCGGAGGAGGGGCGGCTTCGCGCGATGGCGGGCGCCGGCACTCGCTTCGACGGCTGGCTCTCGTCCGAGGAACTACGCGCGGCCTATCGCGACTGTCGGGCGTTGATTCAAGCTCACGAAGAGGATTTCGGAATCGCGCCGGTCGAGGCGCTGGCATCGGGAAGGCCGATCGTGGCGCTGGGGAAGGGCGGCGCTCGGGAAGTCGTGGTCGATGATTGCGGCGTTCTCTACGACGACGCCTCGGACGCGGGGCTCGCGACCGCGCTCGATGCGTTCGAGAAGCGATCGTTCGACGCGGCGATCTTGAGGAAGCGGTCGCTCGAATTCAGCAAGGGAACCTATCGGTCGAAAATGATCGGCGCTCTCGAAGCCGCGTGGGCGGCGTTCCAGCGCCGCGACGGCGACCCCTTCCCGCTCGACCAGCTGCCGGGCTGAAGATGGACGTCTTCATTACCGTTGACACCGAAGTCTGGTGCGACGGGTGGTCAGATCTCGATCGAAAATTCCCGGATGCCTTTCGCCGTTACATCTACGGACCGACGAGTCGCGGCGAGTTCGGACTGCCGGCTCAATTTCGCATCCTGAACGAGCACGGACTCACGGCCGCCTTCTTCGTCGAGCCGCTCTTCAGTCTCCGATTCGGGCGTACGCCGCTCGATGAAATCGTCGGATTGATCCACGAAGCCAAGCAGGAAGTTCAATTGCATCTGCACACGGAGTGGCTCGACGAGGCCGCCGAGCGGATCTTTCCCGAGATTCTGGAAAAGCGGCGGTTCCTCTACCTGTTCGACCGTCCGCAGCAGACGAGGCTCCTCGAACTCGGCGCGGAACTCCTTCGTCGATCGGGCGCGAACGGCGTGAACGCGTTTCGGGCCGGAAGTTTCGGGCTCGGGCCGGAGACCTTTGCCGCCGCGCGGACTGCTGGCTTCGAGTTCGAGACAAGCTTCAACCCGTCGAGCGCGCACCCGATCAACGCTCGCTCCCGTTACCTTCGGCCCACCGTCCTCGACGGCGTCGGTGTCTATCCGCTGACCGTGTTCCGAGACGGCGTCGGCAGAATCCGCCAAGCCCAGCTCGGCGCCTGCTCGCTCGCGGAGCTCGAATCCTGCCTCTGGAGCGCGAAGGCGGCGGGGTATCGCGCCGTCGTGATCCTGTCGCACAACTTCGAACTGATGAGCGCGAACAAGGATCAGCCCGATCGGGTCGTGGTGCAACGCTTCGAAGGTCTCTGCCGCTTTCTCGCCGAACATCGCGATTCGTTCTCGGTGCGCGGATTCGCGGGCCTGAAACAACCGGTCGGAGCGGCCGAATCCACGCTCTTGCCTTCAGCGGGGTTTGGGGCGACCGCGCGGCGATACGTCGAGCAAGCCGCGCGGTCGCTCCTCTGGCACCGCGTCGCTTCCTAGTGCTCAGGCGAGATCCCGCGTAACCGCTTCGATTACTTCGGCACTTCCTTCAGGTCTCCCGCCACGACGAGGGTTGCCCGGTCGGGGTGGATGTGCTTCCGGATCGCCGCGTTCACCTCGTCCCGCGTTACCGCGCGAAAGCGCGCGGGGTAGTCGTCGAGGTAGCTCGGCCCGAACCCGTACTTCTCCGCGTAGGTCAGCTGGGTCGCCACCCCGGCGTTCGTTCCGAGACGCACCTGGAAATTGCCGGCGAAGAAACTCTTCTGCGTTTCGACCTCTTCCGGCGTGATCCCATCCCGAACGTAGTGCGCCACCACGTCGCGCGAGGAGGCGATCGCTTTCGCCGCGTTTTGAGGCGCCACGGCGCAGATGACCGCCCAGGCTCCGTCGATCTCGTCGGTCCAGTAGAAGCGTGACACGATGTTGTAGGAAAGGCCCTCCGTGTCGCGCACGCGCTTTCCGATTCGGGAGGTGAGACCCGACTGGCCGAGCGCCGCGTTCGCGATGAGCGCGGCTTCGAAGTCCGGATCACGCCGCGAGAGCCCGCTCGCGTGGCCGATGTAGAAGTCGGTGTTCGCCTTTCCCGGCAGCGTCTCCACCACTTCCCGTGGGTTGCCCACCTCGGTCCGGGCCGGCGCCGGTGCGGGCTTCTGTCCCCGGGGCATGTGGCCGAAGAGGGAAGCGACGAGCGAAATCGTCTCCCGCGGATCGACGTCGCCCACGATCGAGATCACCGTTCCCGATCCGACGAAGCGCTGCCCGTGGTAGGCGCGGAGGCTCGCGACAGTCGCGGCGTCGACGCTCGCGAGCATCGCCTCCCGCGTCGGCGCCGCGTACGGATGCCCCGGCGGATAGATGATCCGCGAGAGGCGGTCGGCGGCACGCTGCCGCGTGTCGTCGTCGCCCTTCAGGACTTCCGCCCGGAGTTCTTCCTTCGCTTTCGCGACCTCCTCCGACGCGAAATCGGGGCGGAGGAGATCGTCGGCGAGAGTCTCGAGCACGAGCCGAAGGTCGCGCGCCATGCCGGATCCGACCAGCGAGGTCTCCTGCAAGTCGGGGAAGATCCCGAGGCGGGCACCCGCGTCATCGAGGCGCGCCGCCGTCTCTCGCTTGTCGTGTCCCGCCGCGCCCCGCGTCAGCATCTTCGCGACGAGCGCGGGGAGGGCGGGCTGTCCCGCGGGGGCGTGAATGCGCCCGGAGAGGGCGATGCCCTGGACGGCGACCGTCGGCAGCGTGTGGTTCGCGAGGACTTGAACGACCAATCCGTTCGACAACTCCTCACGGACCGTGCGGGCGCCGAAGGAAGTCGCCGCGGTGGGTTCGGTCGCGCCACCGGCGCCCGCCTTCTTCGACTTCGCCTTGGAGGCCGCCTTCGGCGCCGACTTCGCGGGAGGGGCGCTCGCCTCGTCCTGCCGCGGCAGATACCAGCCGACCGTCGCCTTGTCGGGCTGAAAGTAAAGGGCAGCCACGCGCTTCACGTCGCCCGCGGTGACCTTCTGGAGCCCGTCGACATAGCCGACGAACCACTTCCAGTTCGCCGATGCCACCGCCTCACCGAGCGAGGAGGCGAGTTCGTACGTGCCGTCGCGGCGGCGCACCGTCGCGACCTCGAGTTGCTTTTTCGCCCGCGCCAATTCTTCCGCCGAGACGCCGTCGCGCGCCACCGCCGCGAGCACTCCCTTCAGCGCCGCTTCGACGGCCCCATGCGTCGACGTCGGCGCGACGGTCGCCTGGACGGAGAAGGGGTAGGGATCGACGAACGTGTAGTTCCACGCATCGACGTCGGTCGCGAGCTGCTTCTCAACCAGCCCTTGATAGAGCCGCGAATTGACGCCCGAGGCGAGAATCACTTGAAGAAGTTCGAGCGGCAGAAAATCGGGGTGGAGCGAGCCGGGGCGTAGGTAGGCGATCTGAACGACACCGAACGTGCCGGGCCGCCGCACGACGACGCGTCGTTCCCCTTCTTGAGGCGGCTCGACCGTGATCACGCGGGGGATCGGTTCCTTGGAGTGCGGGAAACTCCCGAATTCGCGATCGAAGAGCCGAAGCGCGGCGGCGTTGCCGAAGTCGCCGACAATGACGGCGGTCGCATTGTCGGGATGGAAGAAGCGGCGGTAGTGCTCGCGCAGCGTCTCCGTCGAGACCCCTTCGATGTCGCTCCGGTAGCCGATCGTGTCCCAGTGATACGGGTGCGCGGTAACGGATGCTGAGACGACCGCCTTGTCAAGCGCGCCGTAGGGACTGTTCTCCCCGATCTCGTATTCGTTCCGGACGACCGACATCTCGGGCTGGCGTTCGGAGTCGAGGAGGAGCGCCCGGCCGAGCCGATCGGCCTCGATCCGCATGGCGACCTCGAGCTTGTCGGAGGGGAGCGTCGAATAGCCGGTCATTCGATCGTTCCAGGTGGTCATGTTGGACGAGCCGAAGTCGGCGCCGGCTTCGTAGAGCACCTCTTGGAACGTCTTCTTGCCGTTCGCCTTCCCGAAATTCTTCGTGCTCTTGTTGAAGAGGAGATGCTCCAAGAGGTGCGCGGAGCCGGTGGCGCCGGGCCACTCGTTCCGCGAGCCGACGTGGTAGACCACGAGGAAGGTGATGACCGGAACGCTTCGATTCGGAACGAGGAGAACGTTCATCCCATTCGAGCGGAGCCGGTACTCGGTGATGCCGCCCAGGGAATCGACGCGCTCCACGTTCGCGGGAAGCCCCCGCTCCTGGCGGAGGGCCTCGCGGGGCTGCGCGAGCGTGGACGAAGGGGCGACCAAGAGGCCGAGCAGAGGCAGTAACGCCGCCATGCCGGCAACGCGGGCGTCGCGAGCGGTCATGAAGAGGGTCCTTTCGGGGTCGGGAGTCACGGGATGAGTCGGAATTCGCGGGATTGGATGGGGGAAGAGGGGAAGCCGGTTGGTAGCGCTACGGGGATTCGAACCCCGGTTTGATGGCTGAGAACCACCCGTCCTGACCCCTAGACGATAGCGCCCCATCCGGCTTCCTCGCTCGGATCGTTAAGTTGGCTGGGGGAAGAGGATTCGAACCCCTGTACCGTGGTCCAGAGCCACGTGTCCTACCACTGGACGATCCCCCAACGGGCTGAAAAAACTATCATGGGCATCACGGCCGGTCAACCGGCCCGACGCGTCCCGTGACTCGACCCGCGGAAGTGCTGGCGAAGGAAGAGGATGAACAGAACGACGAGGCCCACGACGACGACTAGGTCGAAGCCGTGCCAGAAGTCTTTGATCTTTTCCCAGTTCTCTCGGAAGAGAACGCCGATGTAGGCGAGGCCAAGCGACCAGGGAAGCGATCCGAGGAAGGTGTAGAGCGTGAAGCGCCCGAACGGGACACGCGCCGCTCCGGCCGGGAGGGAGACGAAAGTCCGGACGATTGGAAGGAGACGCGTCCAGAACACTACTTTGAGTCCGTGTTTCTGGAGCCAGACCTCCGCGCGATCGTACTCCTCCATCCGGATCAGCCTCAAACGGGCCAGCCACTCGGCGGCGGCTCGTCCGCTCTTCATGCCGGCCCAGTACGCCACCCACGATCCAAGCACGTTTCCGGCGGCTCCCGCCAGCGCGACACCCCAGAGCGAGAAGCGCCCCGTCGTCACGAGGTAGCCCGAGAAGGGCATGATGATCTCGCTCGGGAGCGGGATGCAGGCGCTCTCGATCGCCATGCAGAGCACGATGCCGCCATAGCCGAGCGCGGAAATCGTCGAGAGGATGAATGCCGAGAGCGGCGCCAAGATCTGTTCGAGGAAATGCACGGCGGAACGGTACTCGGAATCGCTCGGAGGCGACAAGCGGAAAGAGTTCATTCTTGAGGGGTTAACGGTACCGTGCTAGCGTCGAATCGAATGCGACCCCGCCTCCGAGCCGAACCAGCCCTTCGCCAGGCTCTTAGCCTGCTGCTTCCATTCCTGTTGGGGGCGATCGCGTCGCTCCATCCTTCGGGCGTTCGGGCGGACATCGTTTCGTTCGGCGCGCGGCAAACCCCGCTCGCCTACGAGCCCGAGTACGGCAACGTCGTACTCACGGCACCGGGCACCGGAACGGGAGCGCTTCTCGTGGCGACGCGCGAAGGGGTGGAGGTACGGGATCCGAACAATCCCGGCGGCGCTCCGCTTTCGGTCTATCGGACCGCGGGGGTGGTCGAGGGGATCGCCGGCGCCGGGACACGGGCGTATCTCTTCCAGGGTACGCGGGGTATTTCCCTCCTCGACCTCTCCACGCCCGCAGCGCCTCGTCTCGCTACGAGCCTCGGCACGATTCACGCCGCGGAATTCGGCGCCATGCTCGGGGACGGCTCCGTCATCGCGGCCAGCGATTCGTTCGTTCAAGTCATCCGACTCGAGACGAACGGCGACCTGAATCTCCTCGAAACACTTTCCTACTCCGACGGCCGGCAGATTCGGAGCGTCCGCGCTTCCGGCGATTCGTTTCTTGTCGTGGCGGCGCGCCCCGGCGTTCTGCCGCGCCTCTATCTGACGGTCTATCGACTTGGCGCCGGCGCCCCCTCGGCGACGCGCCTCAACGAGTGGCTCTTCAACGGACGCGGGGCGCAGGACGCGGTCTGGCGCCCGCCCATCGCCTTCGTCGCCGACGGCAACAGCGGGGTCACGTCGTTTCATACCGGCACCGGAGCGGCCATCCAGACGATCCTCTTTCGCTCGGGCCTTTTCGTCCGCGCCATCGACGAAGGCGCCGGCAATCTCTTCGGCGTAGGCGAGGCGGGATCGCTACAGCGCTTCACCCGGTTCGGCGCGCTCGGCGAGTCGCTCCTCGCCAATCCGGGAGAATCACTCGAACTCGAGCCCCATTCGATCGGCGTGAACGGACCGCGCGCCATCGTCACCACCCGCGACGTGCTGAGCGCCACCGAGCCGGACGAGGTGGGGAAGTCGCAGATCGAATTCCCGGCGTCGAGCAGCGCCCTGCTTCCGCCGATCGCGCCGGTCCGGCACTCCGGGCGTTCGAGACGCGTCGTGCTGAACGGCGGATACGCTTACGTCGCCGATTACACGGGGGGCCTACGGATCTTCCGTGCGGCCGGATCGGACACGAGCCTCGTCGGTGTGCTTCCTCCGATCGCGAGCGCGCGCCCCACCGACCTCGCGCTCGACGCGGCCCAATCGCTACTCTATCTGGCGTCCGGCTCCGCCGGCGTTGAAGTCGTGGACGTCTCCGACCCCGCGGCACCGCAGAGGATCGGATCGCTCGCCCTGCCCGGATTGGCCGGCGCCGTCGCGATCGTCAACGCTTCCACGGTCGCCGTCGCCCGGCGGGGCGGATTCTCCGCGGGCGTGACCTTCGTCGACGTCTCGACGCCGAGTTCGCCCTTCGCGCGCGGCTCGGTCAATTCGCCGTCGATCCAAGATCCCGCGGCGTTCGCGGTTCGCGATACCGTCCTCTACGTCGCCGATGAGCAACTGGGACTCCTTTCGGTGAGGTTCGGAGATCTCGACGCGCCGGCCACGATCGGACTTCCCTCGGGCAATGGCGCGCGCGATCTCGATCTTCAGGGGAATCTCCTCCTCGTCGCTTCGCGCTCGCGCGGGCTACAGGTCGTGGACGTCTT
>JANMQV010000222.1:0-3248 GCA_031370645.1 Candidatus Eiseniibacteriota bacterium
CCGGCCGGATAGGCCGCGCCTGCGAAGAGCACGTTCATCACCACCATCACGAGCGGCGCGTACGCGAGGCTGAGCCCGATGTTCGCGGCACGCAGCACGAGGAACGCCTCGCTGAACTTGGCCAGCGTGAAGACTGCCCCCAAGATCACGACCATCCAGTAGCGGCGGGGGAGGCGCTTCACGTCCGCCATCGCGATCGGCGGCGGAACGTGCGAGCGCGCCCGCTCCGGCTCGCGCACGTAAATCAACAGCAGGAGCACCGCGATGAACGCCGGCACCACCGCGACCCACATCACCGCTCGGATGTTGTTGGCGAACCATCCCATGAAGACGACCGCCAGGAGCGGCCCCAGGAGCGCGCCGAACGCGTCGAGCCCCTGGCGAAGCCCGTACGCGGCGCCGCGCAACGCCGGCGGGCTGATGTCGGCGACCAGCGCATCCCGCGGCGCGCCGCGGATCCCCTTGCCGATCCGATCGACGAAACGCGCCGTGAACACCGTGCCGATCGACCCTGCGAGCGCGAACATCGGCTTGGTGACGGCCGCGAGTCCGTATCCGATGACCATCGGGAGCTTCCGCTTGCCGAAGCGATCGCTCAGCGTGCCCGAGAAGACCTTCAGGATGGCCGCGGTCGATTCCGCGATCCCCTCGATCACGCCGACGGTCACCATCGAGGCCCCGAGCGTCGTGACGAGGAACATCGGCAGGAGGCTGTGGATCATCTCGGACGAAGCGTCCATGAAGAGCGAGGCGAACCCCATCGCCCAGATGCCGCCGGGCAGGGCGCGCCATCCGCCGTGCGGCGTGGGAGCGGAGCCTTCGTCTTGGGGTTTGGGCTCGGCAGGATTCACGGCGCGAGTGTAACTCAGGGGGGCACGCCAAATAGCGCGGGGAGGTCTGCCTCCTCACCGTCACGCACTGAGCGGGAGGGTACGGATCAAAGCGGGAAAGGCCCCGATGGTGATGAGCCATCGGGGCCTTCGTACATCCGGCGAAATTCGTTCGCTACTTTTGTATGTCCAGCAGGAGGACTGCCTGGAAGCCACACCCGGCATGGCTTCCCGGACCGAGCGTGCCGGAGAGGGTCACGATTACGGAGCTCCTCCCATTCGCGAGTGAGCTGAAGAGGCTGACGAAATCTGCTTTGCGGAAGCAGACCGTCCCCGGGGTGGGGCACGTGGTGGGCGTGCTCAGCCTGGCATCGGACGCGATGCTCCGTCCCCCGTAGGTCATGGTCACGATCCCCAGTTCGCTCGGCAAGAAGCATGCGCCGACAGCCCGAAGCGTGACGCAGACATAGGGGCTGCTGTTTAGATTGATGGGACTGGGGGAAGACGGGCAGCGCGCCACGGTCGCCTGGCAAGGGAACGTGACGTCGGCAGTCGTCCTGCACCCGGAGCTCACTCCGTATTTGGTGTCGAGAACGATAAGCCGTACATCGTAGTGCCCGCAGGTGGCATACGTATGGCACACCTGCTGCCCGCTACCCGTGGTGCCGTCGCCGAAGTCCCATGAGTAGGTATTCGGGCCCGCGCAAGGCGCGACGAATGGATCAGCAACGAAGCAGATGGAAGCCCCGAGAGTGCTCTGGTAACCCTGCCCTGGTGAGCAGCTCGGTATCAGTGGCATGACCGTAACGATCGTGGTCGCCGTAGCCCCCCCGCACGTCCACGTGATGGTGTACGTGCCCGCTTGGCAAAACGACGGAGTCCCGGTAAGGGTGATGGAGGGATTCGTAACAGGCCCGGCGCTCGAGGCCCCGGTCAAGAACGGCGCATTGTTCGCCTGCGTCAGCGTGATGAACCCGCCCCCCGTCGCCGTGGCCGTAACCGAGATCGCGCTGTTAACGCTCCCGGTGACCGTCGCGGGAGCGCTGATGGTCTGAGCCCGCGCCAAACTGGCCGCCATACAGAGCGTGACGGCCACGAGGGCCCCGCGAAGAACTAGCAACTTCGTGAAGCGTAATGAGCCCATGGTTTCCTCCCCTCGCCGTTGGCTAGAAGCCATTGGGTGTGTCGCAATCATGCGTGACATGCACCGTTATCATGTCGAAGTCGGGCAGGGCCACAAACCCATCGTCGTCGAAGTCGCGCCAATAGCTGATGGTGCTGCTCTGGAACATGCTAACGACGACCCCGTTGTAGTCGGGACTCGTCACCGCCTCACCCTGGTTGACGGCCGCGGCCAATCCGCCGGTGTGGTCGAAGTTCTTGATTCGGAGCTTGTACGGGCTGCCCTTGTATAGGATCGGCGAAGAGAGCTGGTAGGGAATGCCCCCGACCTCCAGGTAGACCGGAATCTCCTGGTCGTAGTGCCCCCATTTGCGATTCCCATCCCGCGCTCCCACTCCCGGGGCAGCGGTGGCACCGGTGAACGTGATGTACGTAACGCCGTTGGCGTCGGTCGCCGCGTCCGCGTAGATCTTGGTGACCGTGGGACAGAGAGGGGACGTATTCCACACGCCGTTCGCGATGATCGAATCGGCGCCGCTCCCGCCGAACCCTTGGGCAGCGGTGCCCCCGTTGAACAGTAGGTAGATGCTCGAGGCAGGAACGGGCGGGCTCGGCGGAAGCCCGGTGGCATCGTGCAGCGTGACTCTGATCCGTGCGTTGTTGGGAAGGCTCGCTCCCCCATCGTTGTTGGGACAGACACGGAAGAACTGCACCGCCGCCCCTCCCGTAAACGGATTCTTGACCGACCCCGCCTCCGGCACGAACGAGGAGTTCGCCGGATCGGGGGCTGCGGCCATGGCGGGAGGCATAATCGCGGAGACCGCGCCCAGGTATAGGGCCGCCGCAAAGCCGGCCTTGAAGATGCGTCCGCTCATATTCATTCCTCCATCTCGACAGGTGTCCGAGGGCCACGCTTTACGTGGCCACGTCGATCGCTGACAGTTCGGTTTCATTGTGGTCTGCTATTTCAGGACCGCGAAACGACCGCCGACACTGCCACCGGGGACTTCCACCTTGTAGAAGTAGATTCCCGACGCGAGCCGTTGCCCGGTTGCGTCGAGCCCCCGGACCGGAAGCCGCCGATCCCCGGCGAGCGCGTCGGGCTCGTCGAGAAGTCTCCGGACGAGCCTCCCCTGTACGTCGTAGATACTGACGCGGATGAAACCGGGCAGATAGGTTCGAAGTTCGATCACACTCTCTTTGCCCAGCGGATTCGGCCAAAGTTTCGCCACGCAGTTGATGGTCCCGAAGCTCACCTTGAGGGTGACGGTTCCGGAGAAGCTGCCGCCGCCGTAG
>JANMQV010000223.1:0-36921 GCA_031370645.1 Candidatus Eiseniibacteriota bacterium
GAGACCGACCTCTCGGAGGTTGGCACGGTGCTCCAGATCGGCGACGGCATCGCCCGCATCTACGGCCTCGAGAACGCGGTCGCGATGGAGATGCTCGAGCTCGAGCACGGCGTCGTCGGCCTCGCCTTCAACCTCGAGGAGGACGACGTCGGTGCGGCGCTCTTCGGCGAGTGGCAGGAGGTTTCCGAGGGCGAGCCGGTGCGGCGCACAGGCCGCGTCGCGAGCGTTCCCGTCGGGGAGGCCCTGCTCGGCCGCGTCGTCGACTCCCTCGGCAATCCGCTCGACGGCCAGGGGCCGATCGAGACGGACGAGACGCGCCCGCTCGAGTTCAAGGCCCCCGGCGTGATCGCGCGGCAGCCCGTGAAGGAGCCGCTGCAGACCGGCATCAAGGCGATCGACTCGATGACGAACGTGGGACGCGGCCAGCGCGAGCTGATCATCGGCGACCGTTCGACCGGCAAGACGGCGATCGCGATCGACACGATCCTGAACCAGCACGACCAGGACGTGAAGTGCATCTACGTCGCCGTCGGCCAGAAGGCGTCGACGGTCGTGCAGGTGTACGAGCGCCTGAAGGAAGCCGGCGCGATGTCGTACACGACGATCATCTCCGCGCCGGCGCACGAGGCTGCGCCGATCAAGTGGATGGCGCCGTTCGCGGGCGCGGCCATGGGCGAGTACTTCATGTACAACGGCCAGCACGCGCTCGTCATCTACGACGACCTCACCAAGCACGCAGACGCATACCGACAGCTCTCGCTGCTGCTGCGCCGCCCGCCGGGACGCGAGGCGTTCCCCGGCGACGTCTTCTATCTGCACTCGCGGCTGCTCGAGCGCGCCGCGAAGATGTCCGACGAGCTCGGCGGCGGCTCGCTGACCGCGCTGCCGATCATCGAGACGCAGGCGGGAGACATCGCGGCGTACATCCCGACGAACGTGATCTCGATCACGGACGGACAGATCTTCCTCGAGACCGACCTCTTCTACTCGGGCGTTCGCCCGGCCATCAACGTCGGCATTTCGGTTTCGCGCGTCGGCGGCAAGGCGCAGACGAAGGCCATGAAGAAGGTGGCCGGCCGTCTCCGTCTCGACCTCGCGCAGTACCGCGAACTCGCGGCCTTCTCGCAGTTCGGCTCCGACCTCGACAAGGCGACGCAGGAACAGCTGACGCGCGGCGAGCGGATGGTGGAACTCCTGAAGCAGGGCCAGTACCAGCCGCTTTCGGTGGAGCGCCAGGTGGCGATCATCTACGCCGGAACGAACGGCTACCTGGACGATCTACCGACCCCGTCGGTCCGCCCGTTCGAGGAAGGGTTTTACGTCTACCTCGACAAGGAGTTCGGGGACCTCATGCACGACCTCCGCGCCAAGTACGAGCTGACCGACGCCAACGAGGCGAAGCTGAAGACGGCGATCGTGCAGTTCAAGGCGGCGTTCCGGGCGAAGGCGAAGAAGGCCTGACGAGGTGGCGACACTCCGCGACATTCGGCGCCGCATCCGCTCCGTCAAGAGCACGGCTCAGATCACGAAGACCATGGAGATGGTCTCGGCCTCGAAACTGCGCCGTTCGCAGACCGCGGTGGAGTCGGCTCGCCCGTATGGTGAGCAGCTCCGCGACGTGCTCGCGAATCTGGCGTCGGCCTCGGGCGACATCGAACACCCGGCGTTCGCCCGGCGCGAGGTAAAGCGCCGCGCGATTGTCCTCGTCACGTCCGACCGCGGTCTCTGCGGTGCCTTCAACGTGAATCTCACGAAGACGGTCGAGGGGCTCATGCGGGAATCGGCGGTGCCGACCTCGCTCGTCCTTCTCGGCAAGAAAGGGGTTGCCTACTTCCGCCGGCGGAACGCCTCGATTCTCGAGTCGAACGCCGAACTCGGAGGGGCCGCCTCCTGGAAGTTAGCCGAGGAGATGAGCCGGAATCTCGTGGCCCGCTTCCTGGCGGGTGAGATCGACGAGGTCGACCTCGTCACCACGCACTTCAAGAGCGCGCTCCACCGCACCATCATCGTGGAGCCGTTCCTTCCGCTCGGCCGCGTCGCGACCGGCGGCGGGACGCAGCGCGATTACCTGTACGAGCCGTCGCCCGAGGGGATTCTCGAGCGGATCGTGCCGTACTTCCTGGCGATGCGCCTCTACATGGCGATGGCCGAGTCTTCGGCGTCGGAGCATGGCGCCCGCATGGTGGCGATGGGCTCCGCCACGAAGAACGCGAATGAGATGATTCAGAATTTGACCCTGCACATGAACCGGACCCGCCAGGCCACGATCACGCGTGAACTGGTCGAGATCGTGGCGGGCGCCGAGGCGCTCAAGTAAGGAAGGATTATGGCGACGTCAACGAATAGCGGCGGCAAGAACATGGGGACGATCATCCAGGTGATCGGACCGACGGTGGACGTGCGCTTCGATCCGGAGCACCTTCCGCCGATCAACAGCGCGCTCATCATCGAGAACACGGAGCGAAAGATCCACCTCACGGTGGAAGTCTCTCTCCACATCGGCGACGAAGTCGTGCGCTGCGTCGCCATGGCGTCCACGGACGGCTTGGTCCGCGGCATGCCGGTGACCGACACCGGCGGCCCGATCACGGTTCCGGTGGGGCGTCAGACGCTCGGACGCGTCTTCAATTTGCTCGGCGAACCGATCGACCAGGGTGCGCCGGTGAAGGAGCCGGGTAAGCGCCTCCCGATCCATCGGAATCCGCCCGCGTTCGAAGAGCAGGAGACGGTCACGCGCATTTTCGAAACCGGCATCAAGGTCGTCGATCTTCTCGCGCCGTACGCCAAGGGCGGCAAGATCGGCCTCTTCGGCGGCGCCGGACTCGGCAAGACCGTCATTCTTCAGGAACTCATTCGCAACATCGCCACCGAGCACGGCGGGTTTTCGGTGTTCTCCGGCGTCGGGGAGCGGACTCGCGAAGGGAACGATCTCTGGCTCGAGATGAAGGAATCGGGCGTCATCGACAAGACCGTGATGGTGTTCGGCCAGATGAACGAGCCCCCCGGCGCGCGTCTCCGCGTGGCGCTCACCGGTGTGACGATGGCCGAGTACTTCCGCGACGAGGAGAACCAGGACGTCCTCTTCTTCGTCGATAACATTTTCCGCTTCACGCAGGCGGGCTCCGAAGTGTCGGCGCTCCTCGGCCGCATGCCGAGCGCGGTCGGTTACCAGCCGACGCTCGCCACCGAGATGGGCGCGCTCCAGGAGCGCATCACCTCGACCAAGAAGGGCTCGATCACGTCGGTACAGGCCATTTACGTGCCCGCCGATGACTTGACCGATCCCGCGCCGGCCACGACCTTCACCCACCTCGACGCCACGACGGTGCTCTCGCGCCGCATCGCCGAGTTGGGCATCTATCCGGCCGTGGACCCGCTCGACTCAACGTCCCGAATCCTCGACCCGAACGTCGTGGGCGACGAGCACTACGATCTCGCGCGCTCGGTGCAGAAGACGCTCCAGCGCTACAAGGACCTCCAGGACATCATCGCGATTCTCGGGATGGACGAGCTTTCGGAGGACGACAAGCTCATCGTGAACCGCGCGCGAAAGATTCAGAAGTTCCTCTCGCAGCCATTCTTCGTGGCCGAGCCCTTTACCGGAACGCCCGGCCGCTACGTGAAGCTCGAAGACACCATCCGCTCCTTCAAGCAAATCGCCGAAGGAAAGTGCGATCACATCCCCGAGCAGGCGTTTTACATGGTCGGGACGATCGATGAAGTCTTCGAGCGCGCGGAGAAGATGGGAGTGGGCTCCGCGGCGTAAGGCCGCGGACCGCCCTTCAGGAGATCATGGCCGAAGCGACTTTCACCCTCCGCCTCGTGACGCCGCAGCGCCTCGTTCTCGAGGAACTGATTGTCGCGTTGCAGGCGCCGGGCTCCGAGGGGTATCTCGGAGTCCTGGCGCACCACGCTCCGCTCATCACGACGCTCCGCCCGGGAAGGCTCGAGGTTCGCGACGAGACGGGGAAGCGGTCGGTCTATGCGGTCGGCGGCGGGTTCCTTGAAGTGTCGAACAATCGGGCGACGGTGCTTGCCGACTCCGCGGAGTTGGTTACCGAGATCGATGCGGCTCGCGCGAAGGCTTCGCTTTCGCGGGCTGAAGCGCGGATCAAGGCTGACGCTGCGGCAGCTGCAGTTGATCGCGAGCGGGCGGCTCGGGCTCTTGAGCGCGCCAAGAATCGGCTGGCGCTCGCGATTTCTGAGCGGGAGTAACTTCCGCTCTCTTCCCCACCTGGTATCATCTTCTGATGCTTGTCCTCGGTCTCGAAACCTCCTGCGATGACACTGGTGCTGGGCTCGTTTTGGACGGCAAGTTGCTTGCCCATGTCGTCGCATCTCAGGAAGTGCATCTCGAATACGGTGGCGTCGTGCCTGAGCTTGCTTCGCGGGCACACATCACCTTGCTTCCTCGCATGGTCGCCGAGGTGCTGGCCAAGGCGGGGCGGCGGCTCGAGGACGTTGAGGCGGTGGCCGCGACCATTGGGCCCGGGCTTGTGGGATCGCTCCTCGTGGGGATTGAGTTCGCCAAGGGGTTCGCGCTGGCTCGCGGGATTCCGTTTGTCGGCGTGAATCATGTGGAGGCGCACCTGCTTTCGGCGGGGATCGAGCATGAACTGCCGTTTCCGTTTCTCGGCATGGTTGCTTCGGGCGGGCATACCGAGATCTATCACGTGCTCGAGCCCGGTGTGGTGGCGCGACTCGGTTCCACTCGCGACGACGCCGCCGGCGAAGCGTTCGACAAGGTGGGGAAGCTGCTTGGCCTTCCGTATCCGGGCGGACCGCACGTCGATCGCTTGGCGCGTGAGGGGAATGCGGGGGCCTATCCGTTTCCCGTGGCGCGCCTTGGAAACGACAACTTCGACGTCTCCTTTAGCGGGTTGAAGACCGCGGTGAAATTGGCGGTGGAGCGGATGCCGCAGCCGCTCTCCGATACCACGATCCGCGACGTCGCCGCTTCCACCGAGAAGGCGGTCGTCACGGCGCTCATCGATCGAATCGGGCTCGCGCTCGACAAGCATCCCTCGAAAGCCATTGCGATCGCAGGCGGTTGCGCCTGCAACACGCTCCTTCGCCGCGAGGCTGAGCGACTCGGCAAGGAACGTGGCATCCCCGCCCTCTTTCCCTCGCCGATCCTCTGCCGCGACAACGGCGCCATGATCGCCTACGCCGGCTGGCAAACGATCTCGCGGGGTCTCCGGACCCCCCTCACGGTCAGCGCCATCCCGAATCTGGACGCGTTTCACGCCTCCTAGTCCGGCGGGGACCCCCCAGAGACTCTCCGCTCCGCTGTAACCGCAAGCCTCCCAACCAGCTGCGCCGACCGAGAATTACCTCCGGGGCCACCGCCACCCGTCGGCACCAACGCCCGCTTCCGCTCAAGATCACAGCCGCTCGCGACGATTAATCCCAAGAACGAACACCAGTTCCATGCTCGAACCAGGGGGCGGCGTGAAGGAAGTGCCTGTCGAAAGCGGGCGGATCCTCGTCATCGAGGACGAACCGCATCTGAGGCTCATTCTCGAGAAGCAGCTTCGCGATGCTCCCGACGTGAAGTACGACGTGCGGAGCGTCGAGGACGGCATCAAGGGATTGGAAGAAGTCCGCCGCGATCCGCCCGAGCTGATCCTGCTCGACGTGATGATGCCCGCCATGGACGGCTACGAAGTCTGCCGGCAACTGAAGGCGAGCCCGCTCACGAGCCGGATTCCGATCATCTTCCTCACGGCCAAGACGACGCTCGACGATCGGCTCCAGGGCTTGAACGTCTACGCCGACGACTACGTGACGAAGCCGTGGGACCGGGCCGAGTTGCTCTTCCGCGTGCGCAATCAGCTCCGGACGCGCCGCGCGCAGTTGGCGTCGAATGCGCTCACCGGGCTTCCCGGGAACGTCATCATCGCGAACGAACTGACGCGACGGATCTCGAACGCAGAGAGGTTCTCCTTTCTCCATCTCGATCTCGACTACTTCAAGGCCTACAACGACTACTACGGCTACGCCCGCGGCGACAGCCTGATCCGCTTCATGGCCGCGCTCTTGGTGGACGCCGTGCGCGAACATGGCGGCGAAGGCGACTTCGTGGGGCATATTGGTGGTGACGACTTCGTCGTGATCACGGCGCCGGAACGGGCGGATGCGATCGCGGTCGAAGTGCTGGAGTCGTTCGACGCGCGCGTGGCGAGCCAGTACGACCCTGTCGATCGTGACCGCGGCAATATCACGGTACTCTCGAGCCGCCAGGGCGGCGTGAAGACCTTCGATGTCCTCTCCGTCACGATCCTCCTCGTGAGCAACGTCGGACGCGACATCCAGCACAGCGCTCAGGTGAGCGATATCGCCAAGGATTTGAAGAAAAAGGGCAAGGCGATCAAGGGGAGCTGCATCGTGCCCGATCGCCGCTCCGACGGCTCGTTGGTCACTCCCACGCGGGAGGCGAGCGACCCGGAGTTTCGCCCGTGAACCGGGCTCAGGCGCCGCGCCCCTCGGCGTCTCCGGTGCGCGCGCTAGCCAGCCTCGGCAGCCTCTCGTTCGCGGTTCAGGCCGCGCTCGATCCGGACGCCCTCGTTCAAGCCCTCTCCGAGCACGTCCTCGATCTCGCCGGCGCCGACCAGTTCATCCTCCTGCTCCTCGACGACGAGACCGGCGACCTCGAAGGGCACTCCTTCGAACGTGACCTGGTAGGCGCACGGCGCGTCCGGCTCGCGCCCGATCCGAACGGATTCCTGGGCCAGGTCCTCCGCCGCGAAACGCTGGTGGTGGACGATCCCGCGCAGACGAGCCCAGTCGGTCGCGACGAACTCGGCTGGAGCGGCGCCGCCCCCGGCACCATCGTCGGACTTCCGGTACTCGTCGGCACGTCGCTTCTCGGCGTCACCGCCCTCGGCTATCGCCGCCCGCGCCCGCTGACCGACCGCCGCCGCCGCACGCTTCTCTTCCTGGCCGATCAGGTCGGGCTCGCGGTCGATCGGATCCGCACGCGCGCCGAACTCGAATCCTCCACGCGCCGGCTCGAAGAGGCGCGCGCGGCGCTCCAGCGAAGCGACCAGTCGAAGTCGGAACTGATTTCGATCGTTTCGCACGAGATGCGGACCCCGCTCACGGCCATCAAGGCGTACACCGAGTCGCTGCTCGACAACATCGATCAGCCGTCGTTCGTCATGCAGCAGAAGTTCCTCACGGTCATCAACGAGGAGTGCGACCGCCTGGCGCGCATGGTGAACGACGTGCTCGACCTGAGCCGCCTCGACTCGGGACACCGTCGGCTTCGCGCCGAACCGCTGACGATTCGCGCGGTCGTGGCCGACGTTCTTCCGACCATCGAGCCGGTGCTTCAGGAAAAGATGCTCGGGTTCAAACTCGATCTTCCGGCCGACTTGCCGAGCGTGGAGGCCGACCTCGACCTCCTGAAGCAGATCTTCGTGAACCTGATTCACAACGCCGCGAAGTTCTCTCCGGCTGAGAAGGAGATCGTCGTCCGCGCCGAGGCTGTGGGGGATCGCCTTCGAATCGCGGTCGAGGACCATGGCCGCGGCATCCCGCCGGATCATCTCCCGCGCGTCTTCGAGCGATTCTACCGTGTGGAAGGCGGTGGCGAGCGAGTAGGCGGGACGGGGCTCGGGCTCGCCATCGTGAAGAGCGCCGTGGAACTCCATGGCGGCACGATTCGCGCCGAGAGCGAAGTGGGAGCGGGAACTCGATTCGTGTTTGAACTCCCCCTCGCCCAGGGTGGAATCAAAAAACTCCTCCAGTCGCTCGAGCCGCTCTTCATCCAGCCGGAACTTCGCGCCGTGCTCCAGCAGTGCGTCGTCATGGTGGCGGAGGTGATGGAGGCGAAGATCGTCTCGTTCATGTTCCTGGACGAGGAGGGGCAAGAGCTCCGAATCCAGGCCTCCCACGGACTCGACGCCGACATGGCGGCGCGGACGTGCGTTCGGATCGGCGACTCGATCGCCGGCTGGGTGGCGCAGACGTCGGAGCCGCTCCTGGTCCGCGACGTGGAAGAGGACCGGCGCTTCAGGAAGATGAATCATCCTCAGTATGAAACGCGGTCGCTCCTCTGCGTGCCGCTTCAGCTCTCCGGCGTGACGATCGGCGTCGTGAACGCGAATAACAAAGTGGGCGGAACGCCCTTCGACGAGGACGATCTTCGCCTGCTGACCGCCATCGTCTCGCGCGTCGCCGCGGCACTCGACCGGTTGAACACCGCGCCCGACGAATCCGACGTGGCCGCGACCCTCGCCAGTCTCCGCGCGGTCGTTCGTGCCCGCCGCCTCCGCACACTTCCGAGCACGCAGCGGGCGTTCAAGCTCGCCACCGAACTGGGTCGCCGGCTCTCGCTCCCCGAGGACGAGATCAACGTGCTCGGATACGTCGCGCGCGTCCATGACGTCGGGATGCTCGCGGTGGGCGAAGAGCGCTGGACGAGCCCTCGCGCCTGGGGCGAGCAGGAACATCGGGAAGTGGAGTCGCACCCCCAATCGGCGGTGCGAATCCTCCGCCCCCTGGAGTTCGCGGCCAAGGTGAACGAGATCATTCTGGCCCATCACGAACATGTCGACGGCCACGGCTACCCGCGCGGCCTACGGGGCGATCAGATCCCGCTCGCCGCGAGAATCGTTGCCGCGGTGGATGCGTTCGAGTCGCTGACGGTGGGGCGTCCCTATCGAGACCCCGTCTCCGACCAGGAAGCACTGGCGGAATTGAGGCGCGCGGCGGGGACGCAGTTCGATCCGGCCGTGGTCGCCTGCTTGGCCGAAATCGTCTCCGGGCGCGAAAGCGCCGAAGCGCCGTCGGCATTCCACGCACCGGCTGCCCGTCCGGCCAAGGCCGGAGGTGGCGCGTGACGACGTCCGTCGAACTCACCTGGGCTCTGGCCGCGTCCGCCATCCTCCTCTTCGAGGAAGGGCGTCGCCGCCGCACGCTTAGCCGCGACCTCCGCGGGCTTCGCTCGTCGCTCGAGGCGGCCGTGCAGCGGAACGACCAGCTCTCGACCGCGGCCGAAGAGATGGGCCGACTCTACCGCGACCAGCTCCTCACCAGCCGGCAGCGCGCCGGCCGGCTCCGGAAAGTGCTCGAAATCGCGACCTCCATCAATTCGAACCTCTCCCTCGACAAGGTGCTCCACGAGATCGTGCACGCGGTGCGCGACGCCGTCGGGTATCGGATCGTCCTTCTCCGCGTGTTGAACGCGCGAAGCGGCGCCTACGAAGCGCGCTCCTTCGCCGGTCTCGACCGCGACGCGATCACGAAGCTCGAGGAGTACGACGTGAAGAAGGAGGAGTTCGAATCGTGGCTGCGCGACGAATTCAAGATCGGCCGCGCCTACTTCATCCCGCACGACCGGAAATTCTGGGGCGAAGTCGATCCGAACAGCTACACCCCCGACTTGGGCGAGCGTGCCGCGGGAGAGTGGCACCAGGAGGACGTGCTCTTCGTCCCGCTACGCGGCAAGGAGGGGGGGCAGATCGGATACCTCTCGGTGGACGATCCGTCCGACCGGAAGCGCCCCACGCGGGAAATCGTCGAGATGCTGGAGATCCTTGCGAGCCACGCCGTCGTGGCGCTCCAGAACGCGGCGCTCATGGAGCGGCTCCAGGAGAGCATGGGCCGCTTGGAAGAGGCGACGGAACGCGCCGAGGAGCTGAACGAGCTGAAGTCGAACTTCGTCTCCACGATCTCGCACGAGTTGCGAACGCCGCTCACGAGCATCCACGCCTACGTGGAGGCGCTCCAGCAGAACGTGGGGAGTACGAACCTCGGCATGCAGCGCGACTTCCTCCGTGTCATCGACGAGCAGAGCGAGAAGTTGAAGCGCCTGATCGACGCGATTCTCGACCTCACGCAGTTGGAGTCGGGGCGGTTCCGAATGGCCCGTGAGCCGTTCAACGTCGTGGAGGTCGTGGACGAGGTGGTTGGCATCCTGAAACCACTGGCCGAGCCGAAGCGCATCGCGTTGACCGCCGTGCGCGAAAACAGCGAAGTCGTCCTCGAGGCGGACCGCACGCTCGTCCGCCGCGTCCTTCACAACCTCGGCATCAACGCGGTGACGTTTACGCCTGATGGAGGTGCGGTGACGTTCCGCGTCCGAAGCGAGGGTCGAAACGTTCAGATCATCGTGGAGGACACGGGGATCGGCATCGCACCGGGCGACATTCAACGGGTGTTCGACAATTTCTACCAGATCGACAGCGGTCCGTCGCGCGAGTACCCGGGCGTGGGGCTCGGGCTTTCGATCGCGAAGAGCATCGTGGAGTGGCACGGCGGCGACATCACCGCCGACAGCGAGCCGGGGCATGGCGCCCGTTTCACGGTGACGCTACCGGCCACGCCGAGCGACGCGAGCGTCATTACCCACGCCACGTGGTCTCCGGCCCGCTCGGTCTCCGATCACCTCACGCGCCTCACGGTGGAGATGGTGGCTGAGGTCATGAACGCCGGCATCACCTCCCTCATGCTGGTGGACGGCGAGAAGGAAGAGCTCTACATCAAGGCGGCGCGCGGCCTCCGGGAAGAGGTCGTCTGCGGAACGCGGATCAAGATGGGCGACTCGATCGCCGGATGGGTGGCGAAGCACGGCCAGCCGCTCCTCGTCACGAACATCGAGGACGATCCGCGCTTCGGCCGCCGGAATCACCACCAGTACGAGACGAAGTCGCTTCTCTCGGTCCCGATGAAGGTCGGCGACCGTGTCATCGGCGTCATCAACATCAACAACAAGATCTCCTGCACGCCCTTCACCGAGGACGACCAGTCGCTCCTGACCTCGCTGGCGGAGCGCGTGGCGCGCGCTTGGGAGCACGCCGAGGCGCACGAGGCGACCGCCGACCAGGCCGAGCAGGCGACGAAGGCCATGTCGGCGATCATCGACCACTCGCGTCGGAGCCGCCTCCGCCTCACGGCGGGGACGATGGCCGCCCGGGCGACCGCCGTGGGCCGCCGCCTCGGCCTGAACGAGGAAGAGACGCGGATCCTGGCTTACGCCGCGACGATCCACGACGTCGGCATGGCGCACGTTTCGCCCGGAATCCTCCACGAGCCGGGTCAACTCGACCCCGAAACGTGGGCTCAGGTCGCCCAACATCCAATTCGTGGCGTGGAATTGATGAAACCGATCGAGTTCCAGTCGCAAGTGTCCGAAATCATTCTGGCACACCACGAGCGGATGGACGGCCGGGGCTACCCGCGAGGCCTCTCCGGAGACGAGATTCCGGTCGCGTCCCGGATCATCGCGGTGGTGGATGCCTACGAATCGATGACGCTCGGGCGCCCCTATCGGCTCCCGATGACGCACGACGAAGCGATTGCGGAACTGAACCGCTGCGCGGGAACGCAATTCGATCGACAGGTGGTCGAAGTGTTCGTGCAAATAGTTGCGACAGTTGAGGATACAAGGCTCATTCGGGCTCCAGAAGCGGCGTGATGCGCCGATACATTTCATTATGACTGCCGTTGGGGGAGGTGATCGGATGTCGAAGGGACGGATCCTCGTCGTGGATGACGAGATCTACATCGTCCACATTCTCGACTTCAGCCTTGGCATGGAAGGCTACGAGGTCCTGACCGCGTTGGATGGCGAGCAGGCTCTCGAGCGGCTGAAGAGCGACAAACCCGATCTCATCGTCCTCGACATCATGATGCCGAAGGTCGACGGTTACGAAGTCTGTCGGACGATCAAGGCGAATCCGGAGACGCAGCATATTCCGGTCATCTTGCTCTCGGCCAAGGGGCGGAACGTCGATCAGAAGATGGGATTCGACGTCGGCGCCGACGACTACATCACCAAGCCGTTTTCGCCTCGGAAGTTGGTGGAGCGGATTAACGCTCTGCTGGGGCAGACGGTTTCGGAGAAGACGAACACTTCCTCCTCGTAGCTGATTAGGTGGGGTCCTGCGTAGTACCCGGGGCACGGGGGTCGATCCCTTGCTGGCCCCAAACTAACAGGGGCCTGCAAGGGATCGACGCCCCGCGCCCCTCACCCTCCTCGGTACCCGCCCTCTCTCCAAGTTGCGTTTGTGCCATCCATAACTCACAGCTCCTATCCGGCTTTGCTTCGCTCGCCTCTCTTCGGTGACGCTTCCGCTGGTGTTACTCTCGCTCCTCATGCGCCTTGTTCGTGTCGCCGTACCTGTCCCCATTCCTGATCAGGAACATCTCGTCTATGGGTTTCCCGACGACGAGGTGATCGTGGCTGGGCTTCGCGTGCTTGTTCCGATGCGGGCTCGGCAGGTTTGGGGGACGGTGCTCGGGGCGGAGCCGGCTCGGGCGGAGGCGCCTAAGTACAAGGTCCGGGCGATTTCGGGGATCCCGGAGCCGCGGCTGGTGCTCAGCGCGGAGATCCTCTCGCTCGCGGCCTGGGTTGCCGATTACTACGCGGCTACGCTTGGCGAGGTGCTGCATGCGGCGGCGCCTTCACCTACCGGACTGAAGCGCCGGGCCGCTCGCGCGGCGCAGCCTACGGAAGAGGGGTGGCATGCGGCGCCTCCTCCGGAGCGCGCGGCGCTGAATGACGAACAGACGGCGGCGCTGGTAGCGATAGAAACGGGGATCGCCTCGCAGGCCTTCGCGCCGTTCCTCCTTCATGGCGTTACCGGTAGCGGGAAGACGGCGGTTTATCTGCATGCGGCGCGCGCGGCCATCGCTGCCGGCGGCCAAGCGCTCATCCTTGTTCCGGAGATCGCGCTCTCGCCTCAGGCGCTCGACGCGTTTCGTCGCGCCGGATTCGAGCGCCTTGCTGTCTATCACAGCGGGCTTCTTCCTCGAGAACGCGCGGATGTTTGGCGCGGCGTCGCCGACGGCACGATCGACCTCGTCGTCGGGACGCGCTCGGCTGTCTTCCTTCCGTTCCCGAATCTTCGCCTCACGGTCGTCGATGAAGAACAAGACGGCGCCTACAAGCAGGACGAGTCACCTCGGTACCAAGCGCGCGACGTGGCGCTCGTTCGCGCGCAGCGGGCTGGCCGCGCCGTGCTCCTCGCAACGGCGACGCCAAGTCTCGAGAGTTACTCGCAGGCCGCGCGCGGCGCCTACCAGCTCCTGACGCTTCACAACCGCGTCGACGGCCGGCCGATGGCGACCGTAAGACTCGCCGATCTCCGCGGTGCATCGAAGCCTGCGGCCATCGATCGCTCCGGCTCTCGCTTCCTCACCCAAGCCCTGAGCGACGCCATCACGCGCACGCTCGAGCGCGGGGAGCAGGGGATTCTCTTCCTCAACCGCCGCGGGCACTCGACCTACCTTCAGTGCCGCGGCTGCGGGCATGTGGCGAAGTGCGACCGTTGCGACGTTCCCTACACCGTCCACTCCGACGAGAACATCCTCCGCTGCCACTACTGCGGCGTGCGGCGGAAAGTCCCTCAGGCGTGCGGCGAATGTCACGCCGCGGATCTTTGGTTCGGCGGGCTCGGCATTCAGAAAGTCGAACGCGAGATGGAGCGGCTCTTCCCGAAGGCGCGCCTCGCGCGGCTCGACCTCGACTCGGTGCGGAAGCGCGGTTCCGCCGCATCCATCCTTCAAGCCTTCCGCAAGCGCGAGACCGATCTTCTCCTCGGCACCCAAATGGTGACGAAGGGATTCGACTTTCCCGGCGTGACGTTGGTCGGCGTCATCGTGGCCGATCTCTCGCTCTACCTTCCCGATTTCCGGGCGGCGGAGCGGACCTTCCAACTGCTCACACAGGTGGCGGGACGTGCCGGCCGCGGCGACATGCCCGGTGAGGTGATCATGCAGTCGTACGATCCGGAGCATCCCGCGCTCCAGGCGGCGGCCGCGCAGGACTACGCCGCCTTCTTTGCGAAGGAGGCGGAAGAGCGGAAGGAACTTCACTACCCTCCCTACGGTCGCCTGGTCGAGATCGAACTTCGCGGAAAGAAGTCGGACCGGGTGCAGGCACTCGGTGATGCCATCCGACGGATCGTGACCAAAGCCGCCGGCGACCGCACCGTCGAGATCCTCGGCCCGACCCCGAAACCGCTCGCTAGGCTCAAGGGGGAAGAGCGCTGGCACCTGCTATTAAGGAGCGCCTCCCGGACGGCCCTCCGCCAGACGCTGGCGGCCGCCCTCCCCAGGCTCCGCGACCTGCGCCACCCGGGCACACGCTGGGCGGTCGACGTGGACCCCTACCAGTTGCTGTAAACCACACAAAAATAGCCACTTACGCCAGAGCAAGGCCCCAAGCACCCACCCCGAATGCCCTTGACAGGGGGACCCCCGGGGGATTGAATCGCACAGAATTGGAACGGGGCGCCCCAACCCCGTGTTTCTCTTTGCATGGAGGATCGAATGCTAAGGATTCGTCAGCGCGTCGCGCGAGTCGGCACGGCCGTCGCGGCTGTTGTGGTGGTGGTCAGCATGCTCGCCCCGACGGCGATGGCAGGCCTTTGCTTCACGAGCGGTAAGGTTTACGTGCAGCAGAAGGTCTACGACAAGGCCACGCGCTTCCTCGAATGCGCCCGCCGCGAAGAGCCGGACAATCTCCAGCTCTACGCGCTCCTCGCGTATTCCCGCAACCAACTGCGCCAGTATCGCGCCGCGGGAGCCGTCTTCGAGATCGGCATTCAGAAGTCGACCGCGAAAAATGACGACAAGCGGGTCAAGGAACTGAAGCAGAGCCGCGATGCCGCACTCGTTGGCCTCTACAACAAGGGCATCGCCGCGATGGGTCGCGCCGGGCAGGTCGTTTCCGCGACCGAGCGGACCATCGACGATAGAACGCCGCAGGCGAAGCTGGAGAAGGAAAAGGGTTCGCCCGGAGACTTCGCCCGCTGGACCGAGGGCGGCTCCGCGCACGAAGTTTGGTATTACCCCAAGGAAGGCATGTCGTACTACTTCTCGCCCACGGGCGAAGAGCCGATGGCCATGCCGATCAAGCCGTTCGCGCTCGGCGGCGACCTGCAGGCCGCGGCGCTCGACTCGACGGTGTACGGCGAGTACGAGGGCGGCTCGAAGATGCTCGACGCCCTCTACAATTTCGAACTCTCGGCACTCATCGATCCGACCTCGGTCGACGTCTTCAAGAATCTCTCTTATCTCTACGAGCTCGTCGGACGCGTGGACGACGCTATCGCCGCCGCGCGCATCGGCCTGAATCTCAAGCCGGGCGACGAGATGCTCATTCGGAACATGAAGGTCGCGGCCGGCGGCCGCGGCAACCGCCTCTACAATGCGGGCAAATTCAAGGAAGCGCCCGCCGCCTATTGGGCGGCCATTCAGGTCGACCCGGCGAACCATTTCATCTACCTATCGCGCATCGCGGAATCGTGGCTTCAGTATGCCGACCCGCTCCCGAAGGGAGCCGATCGGTCGGCCGCGTTCGACAGCGCGGCGGCGGATTTCCAGGTCCTCTTCGCCTCGGCCCCGCCCGACTCTCAGACGATGCGCGAAAACGCCATCTTCAACGTGGCCGTCATCGCGACGAAGGTCGAGAACATGAAGGCGGCTCAGGCCGCGCTTGACGAAGGGCTCAAGACCTTCCCGTCGAACCTCGACATCCTCGGCCTGGCCGGCCAGGTGCGCTACCAGGCGGCGGACTACAACGGTTCGGTCGCCGCGCTCCGGAAGGCGGTGGAACTGAATGCCCGCGAGGCGTCCTACCACCAGTTCCTCTTCCTCTCGTACCTGAAGCTTCAGAAAAAGGACGAGTCGGCGGCCGAGTACGCCATGTACAAGGCGCTCGGGGAGGGGAAACAGCGGAAGGGATCTCAGGTAAAGATCTGGGTCGATACGGCCGATAAACGTCTGGGGCCCGGAAATCAGGCCACCCCGGTCTTCAAGGCCGAGGCCTATCCCGACGAGATCTTTACGTACAGCGAAGACGGCAAGACCTTCGAGAGCTGGTTCTACTGGAAGAAGGGGAAGTCCTTCACGTTCATGGAAGGGCAGACCTTCTCGAAGGGAATCTTCCCGGCTCAGGCAGCCGCCGACTAAGAACAAGCCCCTGGACCGCGGTTTCGGGCCGCGGTCCAGGGGGCTTGACAGCCCGACCCAGGTCGGATACATTGGCAGCGTTGAACCAGCCCTAAAGCTCGCCGGTAAGGGACCCCAACGGTAGCCCATCGCGAACGCCCCCCAACCGGGCCGCGAACCCCGAGCCAGAACTCACCGGAACCATCGAACCCTTCGAAACGACTTCATCCCCCTTAGAGGACCGCCGTTCGGCCCAATACCATGTCCCGTCCAACTACCCCTGTCCGTCGCCGTGGGCTCGATGCCCCCGACGAAACCACCACCGAGGAGTCTCGTACCGAAATGGAATCACAGGAAACGGAAGCCCCACCGGCGCCCGCGGTTAGCACCCCGCCTGGATCGGTCAAGGGCCTCGACATCATCCAGCTGAAGAGCCGCACCATCGCGGAATTGATGGAGCTGGCGCACTCGCTCGGCATCCAAGGCACGAGCGGCCTCCGGAAACAGGAGCTGATCTTCAAGATCCTGGAAGGGCAGACCGAGAAGAACGGTCTGATCTTCGCGGAAGGGGTTTTGGAGATTCTCTCCGAGGGGTACGGCTTCCTCCGCTCCCCGGACTACAACTATCTTCCGGGCCCGGACGACATCTACGTCTCGCCGTCGCAGATCAAGCGGTTCGATCTGCGGACGGGCGACACGGTCTCGGGGCAGGTGCGGCCTCCGAAGGACGGCGAACGCTACTTCGCGCTGTTGCGCGTCGAGGCGGTCAACTTCGAGTCGCCCGAGATGTCGAAGGACAAGATTCTCTTCGACAACCTCACGCCGCTCTACCCGCAGGAGAAACTGCGGATGGAGCACAAGGCGGAGGACATGTCGACCAGGATCATGGATCTCCTGACGCCGATCGGCAAAGGGCAGCGAGGCCTCATCGTTTCGCCGCCGCGCGCCGGAAAGACGGTGCTTCTCCAGAAAATCGCGAACGCGATCACGGAGAATCATCCGGAAGTGATGCTGATCGTCCTCCTGATCGACGAACGGCCCGAGGAAGTGACGGACATGGAGCGCTCGGTGAAGGGCGAGGTGGTTTCCTCTACCTTCGACGAGCCGGCGGAACGGCACGTGCAGGTGGCCGACATGGTCATCGAGAAGGCGAAGCGGCTGGTGGAGCACAACCGCCACGTCGTCATTCTTCTCGACTCGATCACGCGGCTCGCCCGCGCGCACAACACCGTCGTCCCGCACTCGGGCAAGATTCTCTCGGGCGGCGTGGACGCGAACGCGCTCCAAAAGCCAAAGCGTTTTTTCGGCGCGGCGCGTAATATCGAGAACGGCGGCAGCCTCACGATCATGGCCACGGCCCTGATCGAGACCGGAAGCCGCATGGACGACGTCATCTTCGAGGAGTTCAAGGGGACCGGAAACATGGAGGTCATCCTGGACCGGAAGCTGGCGGACAAGCGCATTTTCCCGGCGATCGACATCAACCGCTCGGGAACGCGCAAGGAAGAGCTCCTCATGACGGCCGAGGAGCTGAACAAGGTTTGGATCCTCAGGAAGTTCCTGAACGAACTGAACCCGATGGAAGCGATGGAATTCTTGATCGGCAAGATGAGCCAGACCAAGACGAACAAGAAGTTCCTCGCCATGATGAACACGTAACGCTTCACCAACCCGATCCGGAGTCAGCGATGAAAAAGAACACGCATCCCGCCTATTTCAACACGAAGATCGTGTGCGCCTGCGGCAACATCATCGAAACGCGGGCGACCGTGAAGGAAGCGCTGCACGTGGAAATCTGCTCTTCCTGCCACCCGTTCTTCACGGGCAAGCAGAAGCTGGTCGACACGGCGGGCCGCATCGAACGCTTCCGCAGGAAATACGGAATGAAGGAGAGCGCTCCGACGACGGCGTAAGCCGCCCGGCGGAATTCTTCCTCGCTCCCACAACCGATGCCCGACCGCTACTCGCCCGTTGGGGGGCAGGCCGTCATCGAAGGCGTGATGATGCGCTCGCCCCACAAGGTGGCCACGGCTGTCCGCTTGGCGGACGGCACCATTCAGGTCGAGACGCGCGACTACATGTCGCTCTCGCGCCGCTATCCGATTCTGGGCCTCCCGATCCTCCGCGGCGCCATCGTCCTCGTCGAGTCGCTTCGGATCGGCGTGGGCGCCCTCTCCTATTCGGCCGACGCGGCCGTCCGCTCCGAGGGGGAGAAGCCGGAGAAGGAACGCCGCTACGGCACGCTGGGGCTCGGCATGGGCGTCACCGTCCTCTTCTCCTTCATCGTCGGCTTCGGCGTCTTCTTCTGGCTCCCGCTCAAACTGACCGACATGACCGGCGTGAAGGATCCGTTTCTCTATAACCTGATCGACGGTCTCATCCGCCTCGGCTTCTTCCTCATCTACATCTTCGGCATCGGCCTCTGGGGCGAGATGCGGCGCGTCTTCCAGTACCACGGCGCCGAGCACAAGACGATCCACAATCTGGAATCGGGCCTCGATCTCACGCCCGAGAACGCCGGCGTGCAGAGCCGCTACCATCCGCGCTGCGGGACGTCGTTCCTGTTCCTCGTCGTGATCGTCAGTTTCATCGTCTTTGCGTTCTTCGGGCGCCCCGACACGCTGATCGACCGCCTCATTCGGTTCGCGCTCATCCCCGTCATCGCCGGCCTCTCCTTCGAGATCATCCGCTTCGCCGGCGCCCACTACGATAAGCCGTGGGTCCGCTGGATGAGCGAGCCGGGCCTCCAGCTGCAGCGCCTCACGACGCGCGAACCGTCCCGCGACATGTTGGAAGTCGCGATCGCGGCCCTTCGCGCGGTCCTCTAACTCCCGCCTCCCGTGCGCGACGCGCTCGAGAAGGCGAAGACCCGCTTCGCCGACCTGACCCGCCAGTTGGAGGATCCGAACCTCCATTCGAATCCGGCCGAGATGCGCCGCATTTCGAAGGAGCGGAGCGACCTCGTCGACCTCGTTACGGCCACTCGTCGCTATGACGACGTGCTTCGAGGAATCGAGGACGACCACGCCCTCCTGAAGTCCGAGAAGGATCCGGAGCTCCTCGCGATGGCGAAGACGGAGTTGGAGGAGTTGGAGGCCGAGCGCGCGAAACTGGAGATCGAGCTCCCGCGCCTTCTCCTGCCGCCCGATCCGCTCGACCAGCGAAACGTCATTCTCGAAATTCGCGCGGGGGTAGGCGGCGACGAGGCGGGGCTATTCACGGGCGAAATCCAGCGGATGTACACGAAGTACGCCGAGCGCCACCGCTGGCGCGTCGAATTGATGGAAATCAGCGCGACGGGCGGCATGGGGGGCGTGAAGGAAGCGATCCTCATGATCCACGGTGAAGGCGCCTACAGCCGCTTCAAGTACGAGAGCGGCGTTCATCGCGTGCAGCGCGTCCCCGACACCGAGGCGAGCGGGCGCATTCACACCTCCGCCGTGACCGTGGCGGTGCTTCCCGAAGCGGAGGAAGTCGACGTGGAGATCAAGCAGAGCGATCTTCTGATCGATGTCTTTCGCGCCGGCGGCCCGGGAGGGCAGAGCGTCAATACGGCGGACTCCGCTGTGCGAATCCGCCATTTGCCGACCGGCGTCGTCGTCCAATGCCAGGACGAGCGCTCGCAGTTGAAGAACAAGAACAAGGCGATGAAGGTGCTCCGCGCCAGGCTCCTCGATCTTCAGCGCCAGGAGCAGGAGCGGAAACTCGCCGCCTTCCGGAAATCGCAGGTTTCGACCGGCGACCGGAGCGCCAAGATCCGCACTTACAATTTTCCGCAGGGCCGCGTCACCGATCACCGGATCGGGCTCACCCTCTACCGGCTTCAAGAAGTGATGGAAGGCGATCTCGACGAGGTCGTGGACGCCCTCTTCAACGCGGAGCAGGCCGAGCGGCTTGCCGCGAGCGGGGTCGCGGGAGCCACCGCATGACCGCGCTCGTGGACGGAACGCGAGCGGCGGTCTTGGCCGCGCTTCGCGACCGTCTGGAGCGCGCCGGCATCGAAAGCGCCGCCTCCGAAGCCGAGACGCTGCTTCTCCACGCGCTCGGAATTTCCAGAACTGAGTTTTGGTGCGAACCCGCCGCGGCACTCACCGCGGCCAAACTGGCGACGCTCGAATCGCTCGCCGCGCGGCGCGAAAGGCGCGAGCCGCTCCAGCAGTTGATCGGCACGGTCGGATTTCACGACGTCACCCTGGAAATGGCTCCGGGGGTATTCATCCCTCGGCCGGAGACGGAGACGCTCGTCGCATCCGTCCTCGAGGCGCTCGGTCCCGCCGCCACAGCAGGGGGACGCCTCCTCGACCTCGGCTCGGGCAGCGGTGCGGTCTCGGTGGCGCTCCTTGCTGCCCTGCCGCGCTGGACCGGCGTCGCGATCGACCGCTCGCCGGCCGCGCTCGCCCTTACGGCGAGAAACGCCGTCCGAAACGGACTTGGATCCCGATTCCAGGCGCTGGCAGGCGATTTTCTGGCTCCGGCCACCGGGGGTTCCGCCGCCGCGACGCCCACCCCGGCCCCTGCCTGGATCTCCACTTCCCCCTCGTACAATCTCGTCGTCTCGAATCCACCCTACATTCCCACCGGGGCCCTGGCCGGGCTGATGCCCGAGGTCCGGGACCACGACCCCCGGGCGGCCCTCGACGGGGGGCCGGACGGCCTCGATGCCTACCGCGCCATCGCGCGGCTCCTCCCCACTCTTCTTCGCCCGGAAGGCCTTCTGGCGCTGGAGATAGGGGATGATCAGGCCGATGCTATCTTGGGTATCATGGGGCCGGGCCTCGAGGCGCCGCGTGTGCGGCACGATCTCGCGGGTCGGCCACGAGTTGTTCTTGGAACGTGGAGAGGCGGGGTGGCATGAAGCCGAACACCGAAACGGAACGCCACGCGAAAGCCGGGACCATCACCATGGACGAGATCTGGATTCAGGGAGGACGCCGCCTCAAGGGCCGCGTCGCCTGCGGCGGCTCCAAGAACGCGACGCTTCCCGTGCTGGCCGCCGCGATGCTCGCGCCCGGCCGCTATCGCTTCACGAACGTCCCCGATCTCATGGACGTCGCGACGATGGTGAAGATGCTCGGCCGTTTCGGCATCAAGAGTGAGCGCGCTGAGACGAACACGCTCCTCATCGACACGACGAATCAGCAGAACGCCGAGGCGCCGTACGAACTCGTGAAGACGATGCGCGCCTCGATCTACGTGCTCGGCCCGCTCCTCGCCCGATACGGCGAAGCGCGCGTTTCGCTCCCGGGCGGATGTGCCTGGGGCCCGCGTCCCGTCGATCTCCACATCAAGGGAATGGAAGCGCTCGGCGCCGAGATCGAAATCGATCACGGCTATATCGTCGCGCGGGCGCCGCGCGGACTTCGTGGCGGCACGATCTCCTTCGACATCTCCAGCGTCGGCGCGACGGGGAACATCCTCATGGCGGCCGCGACCGCTTCGGGCCGAACCACGATCGAGAACGCCGCCTGCGAACCCGAGATCGAAGCGCTCGCGAACTTCCTCGTCACGATGGGCGCCGAGATCGAAGGAATCGGAACCCCGCGGCTGGTCGTGAACGGCGTCCCCGAACTTCGCCCGGCCGACGCGCCGATGATTCCCGATCGCATCGAAGCAGGCACGCTCCTCGTCGCCGCTGCCATCACGGGTGGCGACGTCGAAGTGACCGGCGTCGATCCCGCGCATCTCGGTGCGGTGATCAATAAACTGGAAGCGGCCGGCTCCTCGCTCGAGACCTCCGACACCGCGGTGCGACTCCGCGCCCCCGAGCGCCCCGAGGCGATCAGCGTCACGACGAAGCCGTATCCCGGATTCCCGACCGACATGCAGGCGCAGTTCATGGCGCTCCTCTCCGTCGCGAAGGGTGCCAGCACGATCGCCGACACGGTCTACAATGACCGCTTCACGCACGTCGCGGAACTCGAGCGCCTCGGCGCCGACATTCGCGTGGAAGGGAATACCGCGTTCGTGCAGGGCGTCGACGGCTTGAGCGGCGCGCCGGTCATGGCGACCGATCTCCGCGCGTCGGCCGCGCTCATTCTGGCGGGCCTCGTGGCGAGCGGCGAGACGCACGTCTCGCGCGTCTATCACCTCGACCGCGGCTACGAACGCCTCGAGGCGAAACTCGCCTCGCTTGGCGCTACCGTGCGCCGCGTCCGCCCCTAAGGAGAACCTACCGCCGCGATGCGCCCCGTCGTCATCGGAACCGCGGGGCACATCGATCACGGCAAGACCGCACTTGTTCGCCGCCTCACCGGCATCGACACCGACCGGCTGAAGGAGGAGCGCGAGCGCGGCATCTCCATCGACCTCGGTTTCGCGCACCTGGCGCTCCCCTCGGGGCGCCGGGTGGCGATCGTCGACGTGCCGGGTCACGAACGCTTCGTGAAGAACATGCTCGCGGGCGCCACCGGCATCGACATCGTGCTCCTCGTCGTCGCCGCCGACGAGGGTGTCATGCCGCAGACGCGCGAGCACCTCGCCATCGTCGAACTGCTCGACGTTCGTCGCGGCGTCGTCGCCCTCACCAAGTCGGATCTCGTGGCGCCCGAACTGCTCGACGCGGCTCGCGACGAAGTAGCGTCGCTCCTCGCGCCGGGTCCTCTCGGCGGCGCGCCGATCGTCCCCGTATCGTCCGTCACGGGCGACGGCATCCCCGCACTACTGGCCGCGCTCGAATCGGCCGTGGCGGCACTCCCCGAACGCGGCGCCGACGGTCCCGCGCGCCTTCCGGTCGATCGCGTCTTCTCCATCGAAGGAATCGGCACCGTCGTGACCGGCACGCTCTGGAGCGGCGCGATCCATCCGGGCGACACGCTCGAACTGCTTCCGAATCGCAGGGAGGTACGCGTTCGTCAAGTGGAGGTGCACGACCAGCCGGTGCCGCAGGTGATCGCGGGGCAGCGAAGTGCCGTGGCCATTCATGGCGTGAATCGCCAGGACGTCTCGCGCGGCGAGTGGCTCGTGACGCCGGGGCGTTTTCTTGCGACTACAGTCGTGGACGTGCGGCTTCGCCTTCTCGGCACGGCCGGACGCACCTTCGAGGACCGAACGCGGGTGCGCGTCCACCTGGGCGCGAGCGAGACCCTGGCGCGCGTCGTGCTGGTGGAAGGGGCGCCGCTCGAGCCGGGGGAGATCGCGCTCGCGCAACTTCGCCTGGAGGAGCCGGTGGTGGCGATCCCCGGCGACCGCCTCGTCCTTCGCGCCTATTCGCCGGCGGTGACGATCGCGGGAGCGGTGGTGCTCGACGCGCACGCGGAGAAGCGCGCACGCCTGAGCGACGCCGCGCGGCGGCGACTCGAGACGTTCGAGAAGGGGACGCTCGCCGAGCGGATCATGGTCCTCGCCGCGGAGGCGGAGGGAGCCGGCGTGAAGGCGGCGGATGCGGCGCTTCGCTTCGCCGTCTCGCCCGAAGCCGCGACGGAAGCGGCGCGCGCCGCGAAAGGGCTTCGCGCACTCCGCGACGGCCGCTACCTGACCGAAGCCGCGTGGAAGGGAACCGTGGAGCGGATCTCGGCGGCGGTGGCCCGATACGCGGAGACGCACAAACTAAGAGAGGGAATCGGGAAGGGAGAGTTGAAGAGTCTCCTGGCGCGCGACATCGATGGGAGCATCTTCGACGAAGCGCTCGATTCGCTGACCGCCGCGAAATCCCTAGCGGTCCGAGGCGACCGGGTCGCCCTGCCCGACGCCGGACCGGTCTTGACCCCCGACCAGGCGCGCGCCGTCGCCGAGATGGAGCGACGACTCGGGGCGGGGGGCTACTCGGTCCCCGAGGTGCCCGAACTTCTGAAGGGGGTCGCCCCGGCCCTCAAGCCGCAGGAGCTGCTGCGGTACCTCCTCGAGTCGGGGAGGGTGGTGAAGATCACGGCCGACTTGATCTACCCGACGGAACGCTGGTCGGAGCTGGAAGCCAAGGTGCGGCAATACTTTTCAGGAAATCCAGATCTCTCCATGGCGGCCTTCAAGGAACTCTTCCAGGTCTCCCGGAAGTACTCGATTCCGATCCTCGAACACCTCGACCGGACGGGCCTGACCCGTCGGCAGGGGGACGTCCGCGTGGCCGGGCCGCGCCTCCGGCAGCCGTAGTCCTCCGGTCGCGCGCCAGTCGTTGAAGCCCAGACCCCAATGTGCTATCCTAACCAACGCACGAAGGGCAGCCGCCCCTCGCGCCCAAACCGCCCGAGGTCGCGTCGTGGTCGCGATCTCCCTCTGGACCTCCATCAGAAGGTGACGCGGACATGGGCCCTCGAATTCGTTCCCTCCGACTTGCGCTTTCGGCCGCCATGCTCATCGTGCTGACCGCGCTTCCCGGCGTTTGGCTTTCCCAGACCCCTGGAAACGCGTTCGGTCCCGCCACGGCATGGGCAGGCGGAACGCCCGATGAGACGCTGAGCCCTCCGCCGATTCCGCCGAAGAAGGCGAGTGCCCTCGGCAGGCGGTTGGACTTCGGTACCACGACGCCTGGCAGGGCGATCGGCGATCGGATCGAGCGGAAGACGCCGATCTCGACGATCGATCGATTCCGGGCGCTCTGGACGATCGTGCGCGCGACCACCCTCAGGATGTAGAGCCGAAAACCGAGACCACGGGGACGGGACGCCGGCGCGAGCCAATGGGACCGCCGGCCTCCAAGGACGAACGGTGGACAAGACAACGGCAGCGTTGATCCGGGAACGCGAGGAGGCGGTCACGACCGCCCGCCTGGCACAGGATGGCGCTCGGCAACTTCAATCGCTCGAAGATCTCGCGGAGATATTTCTGCGCGCCGATTCGTACCTTCCGGCGCTCCAGAATCTCGAAGAGTGCATTCAGTCGGCCGAGCGGCTCGGTCTCGACGGCGCCCGCATCGCGGCGCTCGAGATCAAGGTGGCCCAGGTCCTCATCGAGAAGGGCGACGCCGCCGCGGCGCTCCGCCACCTGGCCCGCGCTCGCGCTCGCTCCATCGCCGAACCGAACCCCGAACTCATGGCGCGCGTCTATCTGCAGAACGCCCGCGCGCTCATCGAACTCTCGCAGTACGAGGAGGCGCTCTCCACCTGCGAGCGCGCTTTCGCCATCTTCAAGGAACGAAATCTCCTCGCCCCGCTCGCCCACACGTACAACTGTTTCGGCCGAATCTACTATCGTCTCGGCGAGTTGGACCGCGCGAAGGAGTACTACGAAGCCGCGCTTCATCTCTTCCGCTGGGATCTGAACGACGAGGAGGGCGTCATCCGCGCCCACAACAACCTCGGCGTTCTCTATCGTCATCTCTCCGACTGGCGTCAGTCGGTATGGCATCTCCTCCGCTCCATGGAATTGAGTCAACGCCTCGGTAACTTCGCTCACCTCGCCGTATCGAACGCCAACCTCGGCAACGTCCACCTGAAAGCCGGCACCTGGGATGAGGCGCGGGAGCACTACGATCGCGCGCTGATCGCCTACGTGCAGATCGGCCGCGACGCGGGCGTGGCCCGTATGCGGACCGGCCTCGCGACGATCGCCACCTATCGCCACGATTTCGCGGCGGCGGAGGTGCACCTGGCGGCGGCGCACCAGATCACGGCGCGTCTCGGCAACTCGCGCGAAGCGGCGCTCGTTCTCTTCGGGCAGGCTGAACTGCAGCACGAGCGCGGCCAGTTGGAAGCGGCGCTTCGCCTCTACGACGAATCGCTGGACGTGGCGCGCGAGATCGCGCCCGAAGGCGACATGGTCGGCGAACTCCAGCGGAAGCGGGCGGAAGTGCTGGCACTTCGCGGCGATCTTCCGTCGGCCTTGAAGGCCGCGGAGGACGCGCTCCAGCGCGCGAAGCGGCTCGGCGACCAGTTGGAAGAGGGAGCCGCGCGCCGTGTGCTCGCCGTCCTTCACGCCCAGGACGGGCGGCTGGTGGAGGCCCATACCGAGTCGCGCGAGGCGATCCGCATTCTCGAGTCGATCCACGAGCGGATGGAGCTGGCTCGCGCCTATCTCGACCTGGCGCGCCGGATGCCCCGCGAGGGAGATCCCGAGCGCCTCCGTGAAGCGCAGAATCTCGCCTTCAAGGCGATGTACCTCTTCGAGCAACTCGGCATGGAAGACTCCATGCGCGCGGCCGAGACCGCGCTCCGCGAGCTGAACGCGCCGGCGTGGCTCACGTCGCCGCGCGGCGGACGTCCTTCGCCGCCGCCGATCGCGGCCCAGGCGCAGGAAGTCGCGCGGGCGCACGGTGTCGTGACGGAGAATCAGCGCACGCTCGACGTGGTGCGTAAGGCGTCCGAACTCCTCGCGACCCCGGCCCGCTGCCTCATCCAGGGCGAGACGGGCGTCGGCAAGAATCTCCTCGCCTACATGTTCCGTCAGTACGAGATCGAGCGCGGCCACCCGTTCGTGGAAGTGAATTGCACGAGCCTCCCGGGCGACCTGGTCGAGAGCGAACTATTCGGCTACGTGCGGGGGGCCTTCACGGGAGCCGCCATCTCGAAGCGCGGGATCTTCGAGGAAGCCGACGGCGGGACGATCTTCCTGAACGAAATCGGCGAACTGACCGAGCGCACTCAGGTGAAACTGCTCCAAGTATTGGACGACGGTACCTATCGCCGCTTGGGCGAGGTGCGGGCCCGTCGCTTGAACGTCCGCATCATCTCCGCCACGAACAAGGATCTCGATACCGCCGTGAAGGCGGGCTGGTTCCGCGCCGACCTCTACTACCGGCTCGGACAGGTCGTGCTCTCGCTTCCGCCGCTTCGCGAGCGCCGCGAGGACATCCCGCTTCTCATTCGCGGCTTCCTGGATGAACTGGCGGTGCGCGAGGGGCGGACAGTCGTGCTGGCGGAAGACGCGATGGAGTACTTGGCGTCGCTGCCGTGGCTCGGCAACATTCGCGAGCTGAAACACAAGATCGAGAGCATCTTCCTCTGCGCGGGGAAGCAGGAGGTGGTCGATCGCGCCATGCTCCTGAAGCTTCTCCATCCGGGCGGTTCGGCGCCGGCGTCGGAAGCGCCCTCCACGCGGGGACTCCGCCGGAAGGTCGACATGCTGAAGCGCGAGGAGGTCCTCGCGGCCCTTTCCCGGAACGGCGGCAACCGCAGCCGCGCCGCACTCGAGTTAGGCATCACCCGCCGGCATCTCATCCGGCTCCTCAAGCAGATCTACTAGTCCCGAAGCCCCGCTCCACCGCATCGACTCCCGTGCCCCAAACCGAGCCGTAGGTGTGACATGAAGGTCGCGTTTCCCCCTATGGGGTGGGACATATTGGCAACCCGCTCTGCGCTAATGGCTTGGCGTTATGTGGGGGTGTCGAAGTGTGACATTCGTGTCCAGTGTGACCCCGCAAGGCGACGTCCCAGCCTCTGAACCGACGTCTGCGGCGCCCACGCAACCCTTTCTACTGCATAGTCTTGAATCTCATTTTCACGATCTGGTCGATTCAAGCCATGGGCGGCACGTCGGATGCAATGGAACAGGGTCAACGCAAGGCTTTGAAGGGCCGCGGAGGGTGGGGAGCTCTCAGAAGACGCCAAATGTAGAGCTAACCCTCTTCCCTTCGTCCTCTGGACTAAAGGCTCCTGTATTGACTCTCACTGGGTGCCTCATCTCCCGCGGCCTTAGTTTTTACAACACAGGATGGGTCCCCCCCACCCGCGTTTCGCACCGCATCTAGCTCGACACCTCGCGATCGTCGGCCGTGCCTGTTTCGCCGCCCTTCAGCAGCATGGGGCGGACTAGAAGCTCGCGTTCGCGTGTCGCCAGGGCCTGCCCCGGCTTACCGCGTCTCGGCTTCGAAACGAACTTTCGCTCGGTATAGATAACTGGGACCCGCGACAGCTTCCGTGCCTTGCTGAAGTAGGCGGCCGTGGCGGCCGCCTCCTCAAGCGTCCGAGGTTTGGGGACAGCGGTCCGCGTCGGCCGGCGCAGGATCACGTGGGAACCCGGTACCCCCACGACGTGGAACCAATAGTCGTGGGGTTGGCTTAGGCGGTGGGTGATCAGGTCGTTCTCGGTGTTGTTCCGACCGACCCAGAGTGTCCACCCATCGCTCGTGAAAAGCGTCCTTGGCCTGATTGAACGGTGCGCCCCTGGAGATCGGTGCTCTGGACGTTCCGCGCGGGGCGGCGTGGAGGATTGCCGTGAAGAACGGTTCCCCTGTCGCTCGCCCCGTGCACTTAAATCGAGAGCTGCTGACTTGAAGAACGCGTCGAGAGACGCGAGCGCTTCCTTCGGCGGCAAGTCATAGACGGCGCGGCGGACGTCGGCGCAAGCCGCGAGATTCTTCCGAGTATCGGCGAGACGACGCATCACCAGCGAGAGACCCCGCTCGCCCTTCTTAGCCCTCTGGAAGAGCCGCGCCGCGTTGTCCTGAGGGGAAAGGGCCGGGTCCAGCACGAGACGGACCCGGGCACCCGGCGAGTCCGCGTACGGATCGGGGAGTTCGGCGTGGCTCGCCCCCCTCTGAATGTCTTTGTAGTACGTCAGCAACAGTTCCCCCCGCCGACGGTCGAGGAGACGATCCTCGGCCGCCTTTTTGTCTCCCTCCTGCGCCTTCTCGCGCCGCGTGAGGATCCGCTCCGACTCCTTGAGGTGCCGGTCGAGCGTGTGGCGGAAGTCGTCCTGGAACGCCTTCTCGATGCGGCCGCGGAACGACTCGAGCGCCGCGTCGTCACCCCGCGCGAGGAGCACGATCGCCGCGGGGCGTGCAAGGCTCGACGTGGAAGGCGGCGCTGTGGTCGCGCCATCCGCCGCGGCCTCTTCCTTCCGATCCAGCGCCCAGATCACGCGGTTCTCCTCCGCCAGGCGAAGCGAGAATGCGATGCGCGGCCCCTCCGCGGAGAGCGACAGGCGATGCGTCTCCACGCCGGCTTCGGCGCCGTCTCCCGGCGCCGCGAGCGAGAAGAGAACCTCTCCCGCCATTCCCTCCGTTGCCTCCGCGCGAAGGAGATGCAATCCGCGAAGCGGCCTCTCCAGCCCTCCGTAGGGAGTGCCGCGAGGGTCGGGAGAGATCGGCATCTTGTCGGCGAGCGCCAGCGTCGCGCGCTTCGCCTCGAGGAAGATCCAGATGAAGGCGCGCGGCGTTCCGTCGAACGCGAGCGCGATGGCGCGCGGCCCGAGCGGCACGACGCCGGTGAGGCGCCGGCCTTCCAGGGAATCGAAGCCGTGTGCCATCGGGCCGCCGCTCACCGCGCAGCGCCGGTCGGGGGAGAGGTCTCAGTCCGGAGCGAATCCATCTCCGAAGGAACCCCGAGCTGGGCGCTCAAGCGCCGGAGATTGTTGATCGCGTCGGGATATCCGGGAAGCGCGTCGAGAGCGCGGCGGTAGGCGATGAGGGCTTCGTCGGTCCGTCCCATCTGCTCGAGCACCGCGCCCAAGTTGTTCTCCGCCTGCGCCAGGCTGGGCATCCGTTGGAGCGCGGCTTGGTAGGCGACGGCCGCGGAATCGGGCCTGCCGGCGTGCGCGTGAAGATTCCCGAGCGCGTACAAGCCGGGCGCGTAGTCGGGGCGGATCGCGGTCAGTTGCCGGACGTGGACGAAGGCGGAGTCGCGCTGACCCATTTCGTCCTCGGCCGCGACGAGGTTCAGGAGAAGTTCGCCCGCATGCTCCGGCGCGAGTTCGATGGCGCGGCGATAGTGAATGGCGGCGCCTTCCAAGTCGCGCTGCTTGTACTGGAATCCTCCGACGATCGCTTGGACGTGCGGCGATTCGGGGGAGTCGCGGAGCATCGATTGGTAAAGCGTCCCCTCGTCGCGCCAGATCGCGACGCGCGGCCAGAGGACGGCGCCGAACCCTACCGAAACCCCGAAGATCGCCCCCATGAAGATCCCGCCGAACCGGCTGGCGTTCGTCCGCGCGGCGGGCTTCGACCGGCGGCCGCCGGAGGCGCCGGCGGGCAGGAGGAGCGCCGCGCACGCGAGCGCGATTCCGAGCGTGAGCGCGGCACTCGGAACGAAAAGGAATCGCTCCGCGACAAGCGCGCCGGAGAGGAGCTTCACGTAGCAAACGGGGAGGAGTGTCGCCACGAAGAGCGCGAGCGGGACGCTCCAGGGCGAACGGCTGCGAAGCGTCATCCAGAGCCCCGTCGCGAGAGCGGCAAGGATCAAGACCCCCGCCACGAAACTCACGTCGGGCGACTGAATGGCCGCGATCTCATGTCGCGCGGACAGGTGGATCGGCATGAGCAGGAGCGGCACGTAGCGCGCCACGACCGCGACGCTCGTGAGAATCTGCGCCGTCGCTCCCTCCACGGGCGAGATGCCCGGGATCGGGTTTGACCCGAGCACCATGAATCGCGTGATCAGGTAAGTGGCGACCACCACCACGACAACGCCCGACGCGCGCGCCAGGTCGCGGCCGGAAATCTTTCGATCCGAGACCCAGAGCGCCAGCAAGAGAATCGGCGCCCCGAAGAGCGCGACTTCCTTCGAGAAGAGCCCCGGCAGAAGAATCGCCGCCGCCGGCGCGAGTTTCCACGTCGGATTCTGGATCGTCCGTCCGAATCGCACCGCGGCCCAGAGCGCCGCGAAGAGAAAAAGCGCCGCCTGCACGTCGGTTCGCCCGGAGATGAACGCGACACTCTCCGCGTGCGCCGGATGAAGCGCGAACACCATCGTGCCGAGCGCGGCCGCCAAGGGCCAGCCGGAGAGCTCCCACGCGAAGAGCCAGAGAAAGAGACAGGCGGCTGCGTAGAGCAGCACATTCGTGCGGTGAAATCCGCGCGGATTCTCTCCGGAGGAGGCGCGGTCGAGCGCGAGGGAGTAGAGGACCGCGGGGCGGAAGTAGTTCCGCGTCATCGCCTCGTCCTTCAGGAATTGATCGAACGGTGTTTTCCAAAGCCGCGCCAGGTCCGAGGGGCCGTGAACGTCCAACGCGGGGCCGATCAAGTACGCGTCGTCCCAAACGAATTGGTAGTCGAGCGTTCGCGCGTACGGCACGACGGCGGCGGCCAGAATGAGAAGGGCGAGAAGGAGAAGGAACCAGCGCTTCATGCGGGCCACGTTAGGGAGCGGGCGCCAATGGGGTCAACGGGAAACTCCCCACGCGCGCCGCGCCAGCCGCGCGAACACCCCTCCGAGCGCGTTGACGGACGCCCGGCTCGGGGCTAGAGTGAAACCTCACTTCAACCTGTTCCCCGAAAAGGCGACCCACGACGATGCTTCGAAGCATGACGGGCTATGGCCGCGGCGAGGCCGTGGCCGAGGGACTCAGACTCACCGCCGAGTTGCGTTCGGTGAATCATCGCTTCTGCGAACTCTCCGCGCGCCTGCCGCGCTCGCTCGCCGCCTACGAAGCCGAGGCGCGGAAGATCGTTCAGGAGAAGATGACGCGAGGGAAACTCTCGCTCGTCGTGGCCTGGGGGAACGACGGCGCCGAAACCGAGGAGCCGGGCGGCACGCTCACGCTCGACCGGAAGACCGCCGACCGCTACCTCGAACTCTTGAATCAAGCGAAGACGGCCTACGCGCTGAAGGGCGATCTCGACGTGAACGCCTTCGCCGCGCTTTCAAACGTCTTCGTCTGGCAGGAAACGGCACGCGATCCCGAGTTCTACCTGCAACTTCTCCGCACCGTCGTGGAACAGGCGACCGCTGACCTCCTTCGCATGAAGGAGCAGGAGGGGGCGCACTTGAAGAAGGATTTCGAGGAGCGCCTGGAAGGGCTTCGCTCCCGCGTGGCCACCGTGCGCGAGCGGGCGCCGCAGCGCGTGCGCGAGACATTCGAGAAGACGCGCGAGCGGGTGAACACGCTGCTCGAGGGGCACACGTTCCCCGAGGAGCGGGTGGTGCAGGAGATCGCGCTCCTCTCCGATCGGCTCGACTGCACCGAGGAGTGCGTGCGGCTGGAGGCGCACTGCGCGCAGTTCCGCCGCTACCTCGACGAGGAGTCCACACCGGGGCGGAAGCTCAACTTCCTCCTCCAGGAGATGAATCGTGAGATCAACACGATCGGCTCCAAGTCGAACGATGTCGCTATCGTGGAGCAGGTGGTCGAGGTGAAAGAGGAACTTGAGCGAATCCGGGAACAAGTCCAAAACATCGAGTGACGCGGAAGCCGTCCTCTCGGCCGGCTATCGCCACTTCGTGATCGTCATCTCCGGCCCCTCGGGCGCGGGGAAAAGCACGTTCGTCCACGAACTCCTTCGCCAGCACCCCACGGAACTCATCTACTCCGTCTCCGCTACGAGCCGCGCGCGCCGCGAACACGAGAAGGAGGGGGAGGATTACTTCTTCCTCGGGCGCGACGGCTTCCGCGCGCGGATCGAGCGGAGCGAATTCGTGGAGTGGGCCGAAGTGCACGGCGAACTCTACGGAACGCTTCGCGCGCAGATCGACCAGTCGCTTTCGGCGGGGAAGAACGTGCTGTTGGATATCGATGTACAAGGTGGCCGCGCGGTGAGACGCATCTATCCCGACGGCGTCTTCATCTTCATCCTGCCGCCATCGCTCGCGCGGCTCGAAGAGCGGCTCCGCGGACGCGGCACGGACAGCGAAGAGAGGATCCGCCTTCGCCTCGACAACGCCCGCCGCGAGATCGGTCTATCGCACGAGTACGACTACGCCGTGGTGAACGACGATTGGGACGCGGCGGCTCGAAAAGTGGAAGCGATCGTGATCGCGGAGACGGCCCGGGCGACCCGGCTGATTCGGCTCCGGACCGAGGGGTAGGATGGGCGGGCGGGGTCGCCCCGCAACGGGCGCTACAACTGCCTGTGAATAAGTAAGTTAGATTTCCCCGTCGCCCCGCCCCAGTTCCCCCTGGATGGCACCCCGGAAGCGCCGTATACTCACCGTTTCCCTGCCAAGGAGGTTTCACGTTGGACAATCCGAACAGCCCTACGCTTCGCTCGGGCAACATCAAGAACAAGTACGAGTTGATCATCGTGGCCGCCAAGGAAGCGCGTCGCTTGAACGAACTGTCGCGCCAGACCGGCCTCGACATCGGCGGCAAAGTGACGAACATCGCCCTCGAGGAGACCTACAAGGGTCATGTTCTCTTCCGGTACGGCCCCGACCCCGACGCGCCGGAACCCGTAGCCGAGCCGCTGCCCGAGTTGCCGGAGTAACCAGGCCGTGACGGACCGGCCGGCGACCCTTCGCGGCGCGCGCATCCTGCTCGGCATCACCGGCGGGGTCGCGGCCTACAAGGCGCCCGAGTTGGTCCGCGCCCTCCGGAAAGAGGGCGCCGTCGTTTCGGTCTTGATGACGAAGCACGCCCAGCGATTCGCCACCCCCGACGCGCTTCACGCCGTGACGCGCGGGCTCGTTCTCACCGATCTCTTCGACCCCGCGGCCCTGACCGACGGACCGTGGTTCCCCGACGCACCGAAGTCGAAGCTCGCCTACGCCCACATCGGCATGGCGCGAGAGGCCGACTTGGTTCTCGTCGCCCCCGCGACCGCGAATCTCCTCGCCAAACTCGCCCATGGCCTCGCTGACGACCTCCTCTCGACCGCCTTGATCGCCACGCGCGCTCCGATTCTGATCGCGCCGGCGATGAACACGGCCATGTGGGAGCACCCGGCGGTGCAGGCGAACGTGGCTTTGTTGAAGGGGCGGGGCGTGCGGTTCGTGGGCCCGGAGGCTGGGGAATTGGCCGATGGGGAGAGCGGCATGGGGCGGATGGCCATGCTGGAATTGATCGTGAGCGCTTGCGTCTCGGTCCGCGGCGGCAAGGCGCGGGCGGGCGCGATCACGGGGATCGCCGCACCGCTACACGGCCGCTCGATCGTTGTGACCGCCGGCGGCACCGAGGAAGCGATCGACCCCGTGCGGGTCATCACCAACCGGAGCAGCGGGAAGATGGGCTTCGCGATCGCCGAGGAGGCGCGCGCGTTGGGCGCTCGCGTCACCTTGGTGACCGCGCGGACTGCGGTGCCCGCACCCGCGGGCATCAAGACGGTTGAGGGCATGACCGTCGGCGCCATGCGCGACGCGGTGCTGGCGGCGATGGCGGACGCGGACGCGCTCATCATGGCGGCGGCGGTGAGCGATTTCGCCCCGGCGAAAGCGGCGAAGTCGAAACTTCCGCGCAAGGCCGAGGGGCTCACGCTCGAACTCAAGGCGACGCCCGACATCCTGAGCGACGTGAGGAAGAAATTCCCCAAGAAGGTTCTTGTAGGGTTCGCGTTAGAGACCCAAGATGCGGCTGAGAACGTCGCAAGCGGCCGCGAAAAACTGAAGCGAAAGGGCCTGGACCTAATCGCCGTGAATAACCCGCTTCGCAAAGGCTCCGAGTTCGGCTCCGACCGAAACGACGTGACGCTTCTCGGGAAAAAGGGAGCGCCGACGCCACTCGGTCTTCGCCCGAAGCGCGAGATCGCCCGCGAGATCCTGCTTCGAGTAGCCGACGCGCTCAACGGCAAGAGTTAACGTGGGCGACCTCCGGGAGGAAGCAAGGGCGGTGGCGCGCGAGGCTCAGGAGATTCTGAAGCGCGACCGCGGGCGGTTGAAGATCGGGGAGTTGGTTGGTACGGGATTCGCACCAGCTGCTGATGCTGCGGCTGCTGCAGCCCCGGTGAAGCGCTCGAGCCCGGCCGCCGCGGCCGCGCCCGCACCAGCGAGATCCACCGCCGTGATGGAAGCGCCAGCTGTACCCGCTGAAACGCTTTCGCTCCCAGGATTCGAGCCCGCGCCGGTGCGCGTTCAGCCTCCGCTTCCGCCGCCCGGCGCCCCGATCATCGAAGTGCCGCTCGAGCCGCGCACGGACCTCCCGCGCGATCTCGCGGCGCTCCAGGCGCTCGTCGCCACGTGCGAGAAGTGCGGCCTCTGCAAGACGCGGACGCAGACGGTCTTCTCGGACGGATATCCGCTCGCGAAACTGATGTTCGTGGGCGAAGCGCCGGGCCGCGATGAAGATCTTCGCGGCATTCCCTTCGTCGGCCGCGCGGGGCAGTTGCTCGACAAGATGATCGCGGCGATCGACATGCAGCGGGAAGAGATCTACATCTGTAACGTCCTCAAGTGCCGGCCGCCCGATAACCGGACGCCGGCCCCCGAGGAAGTGGCGCAGTGCCGCCCCTACCTCGAGCAGCAGGTCGCGCTGGTACGCCCGGTGGTGATCTGCGCGCTTGGGCTCTCGGCGGTGCAGGCGCTCCTCGAAACGAAGGCGACGATGGGCTCGATGCGCGGGAAGACGTATTCGTTCCGAGGCATCCCGCTCATTCCGACGTATCATCCGGCGGCGCTTCTCCGGAACCCGGGGCTGAAGCGCGATGCTTGGATCGATCTTCAGCGCGTGCGCGATCTCGTGCGCTCGGTAGGTTAGGGGGAGACATCGTGGACAGCCCGCGCCGCATTCTGAATCCGAAGTGGCAGTCGCCGCCCGAGCCGAGACTGGGGCAGGAAGTCGGCCGCGTGCCGCCGCATTCCGAGGACGCCGAGAAGGCGGTGCTCGGTTCCATGCTCGCCTCGCCCGAGTCGGTTGTCGCCGCCATTCAACTCCTGAACGCCGACAACTTCTACGATCCGCGCCACGCGAAGATATGGCGCGCCATGACGGAGATGTTCGAAGCGAGCGTGCCGATCGATCTCGTCACGGTGTCGGACGCGCTCAAGCGGAAGAACGACTTCGAGACGATCGGTGGGTTCAGCTACCTCACCTCGCTCGACCAGTACGTGACGCACGCGGGGAACATCGAGTCGCACGCGAAGATCGTGCTCGAGAAGGCGACGCTTCGCCGGATGATCGAAGTGAGCCGCGGGATCGTGGACGCGGCCTACGAGCAGAAGGAAGAGGCGCGCGTCATTCTCGACAACGCCGAGCAGCGCGTGTTCGAGATCGCGAACGATCAACTTCGGACCGGCTTCCTTCCCATGAACAAACTGGTGCTCCAGGGCTTCACCGCCATCGAGGAGTACCGCCAGCGAAAGGTCCACGTCACCGGGACGGCGACGGGCTACTACGACCTCGACGAATTGACCGCCGGCTTCCAGAAGTCGGACTTCATCGTCATCGCGGGCCGCCCTTCGATGGGAAAGACTTCGTTCGCGCTCAACATCGCGGAGAACGTCGCCGTCCGCGCGAAACCGAAAGACCGCCGTCCGGTCGGCGTGTTCAGCCTGGAAATGTCGAAGGAGTCGCTCGTCCAGCGCATGCTCTGCTCGCTGGCTCGCGTCGACATCCACAAGATCCGCCGCGGCTACGCGAGCGCCGACGAGTACCGCCGCCTTCAGAACTCCGCGGCGCAACTCCACGACGCGCCGATCTTCATCGACGACTCCGCCGCCATCACGATTCTTGAGATGCGCGCGAAGGCGCGACGCCTCACCGCCTCCGAGGGGCAACTCGGCATGATCATCGTCGACTATCTCCAGATGGTGCGCGGGCCGGAGAACTCGGAGAACCGGACGCAGGAAATCTCGCTCATTTCTCGGTCGTTGAAGGCGCTCGCCAAGGAACTGGCGACGCCGGTCGTGGCGCTCTCGCAGTTGTCGCGCGCGGTCGAGACGCGAGGCGGCACCAAGCGCCCGATGCTCTCCGACCTTCGCGAGTCGGGCGCCATCGAGCAGGACGCCGACGTGGTGCTCTTCGTCTACCGCCCCGAGGTCTACGAGACCGAGCCGGAGAAGAAGGACGGCAAGGCGGAGATCATCGTGGCGAAGCAGCGTAACGGCCCCATCGGCACCGTCGATCTCGCGTTCCTCGCCGAGTGCACGCGCTTCGAGTCGCTCCGCGAATTGCCGCCCAGCGGACCGCCGCCTGGATTCCAGGGTGGCGGCCAGGGCGCTCCACGCCAGGATCCGCCGCAACGGTGACCGAAGAAGCCATCCGCCCCACGCTCGCGGAGCGCTGGCCGGCTCGCTCGATCCTGAGCGCACTGGCGGACACCGGCGAAGTATTCATCCTGATGGGGCAGGTCGTTCGCGAACTGCCGTTCGGAATTCGGAAAGTCGGGCTGGTGGTGAACCAGATGGCCGCCATCGGCATCGGCTCCATCCCCCTGACGCTCATCGTCGCCCTCTTCACCGGTGCTGTCGCCGCCGTGCAGGCCGCCTACCAGATGCGCGACTACGTGCCGATGGTCTATCTCGGCACGGTGATCGGGAAGTCGGTCGTGATCGAACTCGGCCCCGT
>JANMQV010000228.1:0-2998 GCA_031370645.1 Candidatus Eiseniibacteriota bacterium
CCTCCTGCCAGCCGAAGCAGCGCCTGAAACCGCTCCCCGGGAGCCAACTCATAGATCGCGGGCCGATGCACTTCGCCAAGAACGGCGACCATCTTCCCCACCGGAGGCACGAAGACCACGTCGCCGCTCTGCAGCCGCACGTCCTCGGCCTTCGACCCGGTCAGGATGTAGCCGTAGAGATCGACGTTCCGATAGACCTCGTTGTGCCGGATGATCCGCACGTCGCGCATGGAGCCGCGCGGCGTGGGGCCGCCGGCCGAGTACAGGGCGTTCAGCACCGTCGAGACCGATGAAATCGTGTATCCGCCGGGCCGAACCACATCGCCCAGGATGAAGACCTGCACGGTCCTCAACTTCCCAAGCGTCACATCGACGAACGTCGTCGGCCGCCGGGCGCGGATCCCGCTATAGACGGCGCCCAGCCGATCCGTGATCGTCCGTTTCGCCTGCGACAACGTGAGCCCGTTCAGCACCACTTGCCCGATATCGGGCACGTTAATGGTCGCCTCGCGATTCACGACGGCGGCGTGGGTGAATTCGTTATCGCCCCAGAGCGTGACGATCACTTCATCGCCGGGGCCGATCGGGTAGTCGGGATCCACCGGTCCTGCGGCGAGCGGTTCGAAGGTCGTGGGCGAGTAGGAGAAGATCTCGTAGCCGAAGGGCCGAATCGCCTTCGAGTCGTCGCCGCCCATGCGCCGCGCCACTTCCAGTTCGAAGTCCGAACGGAGTTCGGCGGCGGAGGGCTCGCGTGGGGCGTTTGGAACCGTTGTCGTCGGGAAGGGCTCGGACGTCAGCGCACCGCTCGGCGGCTGCACCACCATGCCGGACGTCGTGCTGCCCGTGGCGGCGGCGCTCCCCGTACCAGGAAGATAGGAATTCAACGCGTCGGCGCTATAACCTGCCTCGCGGAGCGCCTCGCGGATTTGGTCGGGGCTCATGCGGGAGGCGCGGATCTCTTCCCGCACCTCGGCTTCGCTGCGCCCGGATGCCGCGACCTTCGCCTGAACCTCGCTACTCGACTGCCCGCTAGCGGGCGCGGCGAACGCGCAGAGAAGAGCGGCCGCGGCGAGCGCCGCGACACGCCAAGGAGCGAAGTGGGGACTGCGGAGTGGCCGGTTCGTCTTCGACTCCATCCTTGGTGTTCACGGCCGACGGCGAGAGGCTGGCGCGAAGGGTCGAAAGTACCCCTAACCCCCCGCGATGCATGGAGATTGGTACCACGGGCCCAAGAGGCGCGTCAACGCTCTTGGCTAGAAAATGACCGGCGGCACTCCCGGGTGAAGGCGCCGCCATCTACCCCTGAATCAGCGCCGGTGGCCCGGCCCCCCTCACGAACCGCTCGAAGGGCTCCCTGAGGTCGGGCTCCACCAACTTCACGAGGTCGGCAACCTTCACCGGAGCCATGATATCGATCCCGACGATCACACCGGCGGCGTCGTAGTCGGCCGAAAGGACGTCCGCCTTGTGCGCGCGCGACCGGGCGACGGGTTTGTGGGAGAGGTAGATGTACGCGGACTCGATCTCCCCGTCCTCGTCTCCGCTCGTTGAAATCTCGAAACCAATCGACTCATCGCTCGAATCAGCCACCCGTTTGCCCTCCTCGGCATTCCCCAAGAAAGAAACCCGGCGGCGCCCCCTGGAGGGGACGCCGCCGTCATCATCACACAGCTAGAATACCGAGGCTAGGGACGCTTACGGCTGGACATCTCGGGTCCACGTGCGTAATCGACCGATATTTCCGCACCATGGATTTCACTTCATTTCGGCGCTATTTACGTCGATAATGACGCATTATGCGTCACTACACCTCGCTCGATTGCCTCATCTCTCCGCTCCACCAGCGCATCCTGGTGGAGTTGATGATCCGAAGGCGGGGCCCCCTTTATCGAGGCGAATTGGCGAAGCGCATGGGGGTCACGCCATCCACCCTGCTCCGCCCCCTCCAGGCCATGACCAGGGACGGAATCCTCGTCGCGACGATTCGCGGGCGCGAGGTGAACTACGAGGCCAATCCGGCCTGCCCGTTCCTGCCCGAACTGAGAAGGCTCCTCCTCAAAACCGGCGGGCTCCTCGATGTGGTGCGCGCGGCTCTGTCCCGGCACCACCGCACCGTCGCGGTTGCGTTCGTGTACGGTTCGTTCGCTAGCGGCTCGGATGCCCCCGACAGCGACGTGGACCTACTTGTCGTGGGAGACGTCACACTCTCGGAAATCACGCCGGACTTGCACGCCGCCGAACAAGCCCTCGGGAGACCCGTCAACGTTCGGCTGCTGTCTGAAATCGATTTGCGCGAGAAGCTCGCTGCGGGAAATCATTTTCTCACCTCCGTTCTGGACAAACCGAAGATCTTCGTCGTAGGAACGGAGTATGAGCTGGGCAAGATTGCTGGAAGAGAACCGAGTGGAGCGCCACCGGTCAAGCCGGGAGGAGCAGGTCGCGCTCCGGGCCGTCGTGGTGCGAAATCTAGGCCTGAATGAGGGCCGAAGGCGCGGCCTCCTTCACGAACCGCTCGAATGAATCTCTGCGTTTTGGATCCGCCAGAAGCACGATTTCCGACATCTTCACCGGCGCCAAGATCTCGATTCCGACAATGCTCCCCTCGCCGTCGAAATCGGCCAGCAAGATATCGCCCTTGATCTCGCGCGTGCTGACGACCGGCTTTCGAGAAAGGCAAATATATACCGCCTGGATCGTGCCGTCGTCTCGGGCGCTGGTCGAGATTTCGAACCCGATGGGTTGGGGCTCTGCATGGCGTGTCGCTCTATCTCTCATCGAGGGCTCTCCAATGGAAGTCGCTCACCAAGTTGCTGGTTTCGGCACTTGTGCTCGGTCTTGGCAAACGTAAGGATTGGTGAATTGGTGAGCCTCGTACTTGGCTCTCTTGGCTTTGAAATAGATTCGGGACAGGTTCATCAGATCAAAGCTCCCTCTGCGCCAGGGTGCAATGCAGTAGATCGGCCGTTTTGGAAAGTGCCGCCGCGCTGTTCTGATGGCT
>JANMQV010000240.1:0-3714 GCA_031370645.1 Candidatus Eiseniibacteriota bacterium
CACCACCGACGCGATCGAGAACCGCACCAACGCCAACGACGCCGGCGGGAACGCGTGCGCCGCATGCCGAATGGCCGCAAACGCCGACGCCCACGTGACCAGCGTGATCGCGATCGCGGCGAGCAGGCGCACCTGCGACCCGCCCGAAGGCGCACCGGGGGCGGACGCCTGAATCGGCGCCGCCCCCGATTCCAAACCGCTCGAAGCAGAGATGACTACTTCACCCGCGAATACGTGACCTCCATCATCGGCATCGGCTTGCCTTCATGAATCATCGACATCGTGAAGACCATGTTGTCGTTGCCGCTGTACTTCGTGACAAGGGAGTAATCCGCTCGGCCGCCGGTCATCGCGTCGGGCCAATTCACGTTGAACGTCATCGACTTCGTCGCGCCGTCCCACGTCCCCTTCGACATCGGATAGATCATCGTGCCCATGGTGTCCATCCAGTAGCCTTCATAGGTCTTCGTCATCCGGTCGTAGCCCGTGACGCCGTAGCCTTCGAACGGCATTCCCATCATCGAACCATGGAAGCGCGAGACGACGAAACGTCCACCAAGGATCATCTCGTAGTTGGCGGTTCCTTCGGTGACTTGCGGATCGCCGGGTCCCATCCACGCCTTGCTCGAGGTCTTCCAATTGCCGACCGACGCCTCAAGCACCTTGTGCTCGGGGCCGGGAGCGGCCTGCTTCATCATCTCCGCCATCATGGCGGCCTCACCGGCGGCATCCATCTTCGGCGGCGCCGCCGACTTCTGATCCGCCAACGCCGAACCGGCTCCCAGCGTTACCGCCATCGAGCCGATCACAATCGCGCGCACTACGTGCTGAAACTTCATCGGAAATCCCCCTATCCATGTGACGAGTTCAAAACCCAGGAAGGGTGAATGATAGCGCCGCCGGGGCCCGGCGACAATGCCGGGCCCCGTACGGACGCGCCACCGGCGGGGGGGATGCCGGACGGCCCGCGAGCGGAAGGGTCGCTCGCGTTACGGGTGTTACTTGGTGGTGCCCTCCGCCGAGCCCGGAGTCTTCGTCTCAGGAGCCTTCGACTGCGTCGCCGACGGCTTCGCCATGACGTGGCTACGGATCTTGGAGAACTCTTCCTTCGTCACGATTCCCTTCGCGACGAGCTGGCCGGTGCTCTTGAACGGCCTCATGGAGACGATCTTCTGCGCCATCGTGGCGTCGATCCCTGGGAGCGTCGCGAGTTCACTCTCGGACGCGGCGTTGAGATCGACCTTCGGAGCAGCCGGCGGCTTGGCCATGTGAGCGGCGTGAGACGTGTGTCCCTTGGCCTTGGCCGCGGTAGCGGTGGTAGCCGCATTGGCGGTAAAGGGGAGCGAGGCCGCCAGGAGATAGGCGATTGCGACGTGTGCGACGAGACGACGGGTCATGAGGAACTTCCTCCCGAGGGCCATGATTTCCGCGCGGCCGGACCCTCGAGGCGGCGCGCGTGGGGGCGGCGGACAGGCCGAACCCGGTTAGCGTTTGAAATAGAGGTGTGACGGGATGATCGAAGGAGCGGAGAAGTCGGAGGCGAAGAGTAAGTCGAGGGGCTTGGTGCGCTGCCGAGGCTCGTCGAGCGCTCGGAATTTTGCGCGGGGGAGGGATGCGGGCTGGGTCGTAGGGAGGGAGAAGCCCGCGGAGGTCCGCGCGTTTCCGGCGCCGGCGTGTAGCGTTGCCGCGGCGCGCGCAACCAAGCCGTCTCGACGCTCGTCGTGGAATTCAGGGTGTGAATGGAATTCGAAGCGGTCGCCGTGACCGAGTGGCCGTTCCAGCGTCCGTGAGGTTGGCGATTGAGGCGCGTCAAGGCGCGGTGCCCGCTCGGGGCGTTACCGGGATGCGCGCGTCCGGAGGAGCGGCGCGCGGGAGAGTGCCGTGCCGGACGAGAGGCGGGCGCCGTGGCGCCATGATTCGCTCGAGCCGAGGTGAGGTGCAATCCAGTCATCGATGCCGTTCGCGCGTTGGCCTGGGAGGCAGCAGCTTTCGCGGCGTTTGGCTCGATGCCGAAGACGAGTGCCATCAGCACCGCTCCGGCTAGGATCCATCTCAGTTTCATTTGGACCGCACCCACCTCGTTCGAGTTGCTCGCATGCAGCCGGTTCGCAAGCGGCTGCTTACGGACTCTCATACACCCGTCGTCGGTGCGGGTTCCGCGATTCCTATGTCTCGTTTCGGCGGAGGTAGGAGCGGAGCCCCCCGGCGCTTTGGGCGCGGGCAAGAGCAAGCGCAACCCTTGGCAGGGCAAGGGGATGCGCGAACACTAGGTAGCGCGGTTCGAAGGTCGGTTGGAACTTTGACTTCCACTTGAAGAGCCCCTCGAACCGATAAAATCGCGCGAGATGTTTTGCGAGGAGCGCGCGCCCTCGCGTCACAGTGGCGGACTCTTCCGGTTCCGCCGCGCCGTCCGTGTCGGCACGCGCGAGCGCGGAGAGCGAGAGCGAGAGAATCTCGTCCCCCGCGCGTTTCGCTTCCTCCACCGAAGCGGCGACCAGGAATTCCATGACGCCCGCCGGCGCGTCGTCACGGCGCCGCATCAGATCGAGCGCCCACCCGCGCCGAGCCGGCACCGGGACCCACGTGAGGAATGCCTCCACCCGATGCGTGGTGGTATCCCACGCCACCACCAGCCACGACTCGCGCAAGTGGTGAAGGTCGAAGCGGCCCATGCAAAACCCCTTCTCGCCGCCGGGGTGCGCGTGGAGCCAGGCGGCAGAGATCGCCGCCAATTGCGGCGCGAACCCTTCTCGGTCGCGCGCCGGGTCGAATGGAGTCGCACCGGGGCGGAAGTGGACGGCCTTCATCCCCGCAACGCCCAGTTTCGCGGCCGATCTACGGACGTCGCCCATCGCGGATCCCTCGAGCGAGAACGCTTCCGGGCGAATCACCGGGTCTTCACCTATATGAATGGAGCGCCATCCGAGCGAGCGATAGAGATCCTGGTGCTCGGGGAGCGATTGAAAGAAGGCGATCGTCCAGTCGCGCTCCTCGGCGAAGCGCGCGAAGTCGCGTAGTAGCGGGGTCAGTTCTTCCACTGGTCCGATCGGATCGCCGATGGCTAGGAGCGTGTCCGACTCGAATCGATAGGCGATGACCGCGCGGCCGCTTCGGCTGAAGAAGTAGTCGGTATCGGGGGCGAGCGCGAAGGCGGAGACCGAGGAGGCGCCGTACTTCGCCACGAGCGGTGCCGCGCGCTCCCGTTCGACCCGATGGCGCCTTAGATGAAGGGCAGGGCGGAGCGCCGCTACCGCGGCGATGAAGAGGACGGTGACGCCCACGAGGGGAAGCGAATGGAGAAACCAGCGGATGAACCACCCGGCGTGAGGAGGGAGCGGATACCGAAGCGACAGAATCGGCGAACCGATACCAAAGATTCGGTAGACCGCTTCGCCGGCAGCGCGCGCCAAGGAGGCGCCATTCCCGAATCGAGCCTCCAGGATCCAACAGCCCACAACCGAGTAGATCGCGACACCCAGCAATCCGAGGACAAAGGGTTGACGAATCGTCCGCCAGGTCAGTTCGCGGCTCTTCACGCGAAACGCATCCGCGCTCACCCCGAGGAAGAACATGAGCGCGGAGGCCACCGTAGCCTCTTCCACGTCGATCGCCTTCAGCAAGTTGAACGGTACCGAGAGCGCTGCCAGAAAGAGCGCCGCCACGTAGGCGCGCCGTTTTCCGCGCCGAAGCCCCCACGCCGTCACCAAGAGGAGC
>JANMQV010000034.1:0-2002 GCA_031370645.1 Candidatus Eiseniibacteriota bacterium
TCGTTTTCGTACGGCTCCGAGTGGAGCGCCGCCGCGATCAACGCCGGGAGTGTCGTCTCGCCGGATGATCTTGGCCATGGGACGCACGTGGCGGGGATCGCAGCCGGAAATGGCCGGGGCGGCGTCGCGGGGCTCGACGCCGATCGCTACGTCGGGATCGCTCCCGAAGCCTCGCTTTGCATCGTGAAGGCCGACTTCTCCAATCCCGCCGGAGCCTCTGCCGCCGATATCATCGATGGTGTTGCCTACGTGTTCGCGAGAGCGGCCGCGCTCGGCATGCCCGCCGTTGTGAATCTCAGTCTCGGCTCGCAGGAAGGGCCGCACGACGGGACGCATCCGGTGGACGAAATGCTCGAGGCGATGACGGGGCCCGGCCGAATCATCGTCGCGGCGGCCGGGAACGAGGGCGCCGACCGGATTCATGCGCGCGTGGATGTTCCCGCCGGGGGGACGAGTGAACTGACGTTTCGGGTTCCCGACTACACGGCGAACGCCGGAGCTGAGAACGACTACGTTCTGCTCTCAGCCTGGCATGATCGCGCGGACTCGCTATCGGTCACGATCGTGACGCCGAGCGGAGCGACGCTCGGGCCGCTTCTGACGGGAAGTGCGGAGTACGAGACCGCGGACGGCCATGTCTCCCTCTGTCTCGGCGACTGCACGGCGCCGGGAGTTCCGGCGGCGGAAATTTCAGTGCGCCTCCACGATGTGCTGCAAGCGGCTCCGCCCGGCTCCGGCACCTGGAAACTCCGCTGCACGCGCGTCGCGGCCGGAGGTTCGGGACGGCTCGACGGCTACGTGGCCGACCAGATCCTCGGTGAATTCGCCCCTTGGACCGTTTGGCAACAGGGCGCTGTGACGTACGGAACCATCCTCTCGCCGGCCTCGTCCGATTCGGTGATCGCCGTGGGTGCCCACACGACAAAGCCATGCTGGCCGAGCATTGACGGCAGCACGTCGTGCGGCAGTTCCCCCGGCACAACGGGGCAGCTCGCATTCTTCTCGAGCCGCGGCCCGCGACGGGATGGAGTATTGAAGCCCGACCTCACGGCGCCCGGAAATGCGGTCGTCTCGACGCGATCCGCGGCGGCGATCTTCGACGTCTGGGAAACGGTGCCGGGGGGCGCGCACGCGGCCATGATGGGAACGAGCATGGCGGCGCCGGCAGTGTCGGGCGCGGTCGCGTTGCTACTCGCGCGGTCGGGATGGGCGGCGGCTGGCCCAACGCGAGTGAGAGACCACCTGCGAGCGACGGCGCGCGCCGATGGGTTTACGGGGAGCACGCCCAACGATTCGTGGGGATACGGGAAGCTCGACATCCTCTCGGTGCTTTCGATGACTCCTACGGCGGTGGAGGTCGGTGCCCCAGCGCTGGCCCGGTTCACGCTTTCGAACGCCGCGCCGAACCCGTTCAATCCCCGAACGTCGGCGCTGCTCGATTTGGCGCGCGCAGGATGGGTGTCGGTGCGCGTGCATGATGTGGCCGGGAGGCAGGTACGAACCGTGGTTGCGGATCGGCTTCCCGCCGGGCGGCGGACGATATCTTGGGATGGGCGGGACGACCGCGGGGCCGGGGTCGCGAGCGGCGTCTACTATTTGGTGGTCTCGGTCGATGGAGATCGCGTCACGCGGAAGGTGACGCTCCTGAAATAGCGCTTCGCCGAGGAGCGTCGGTGAATCAGACCCCGAACACCTCGGGGTCCCAGGTGATTCCGAGTTCCGACGGCGGCGCCATGTAGCCCGCCAACGCCGAGGCCGCGACCACGGCGGGGCTCGCAAGATATCCTTCCCCGCCCACTCCCATTCGGTTCTGCCAATTCCGATTGAACGACGTGATCGCGCGCTCCCCCGGCGCGAGCGAATCGGGGCCCTGGCCGAAGCAGGGGCCGCACCACGAGCGCCTGATTTCCCCGCCCACCGAACGGAAGACATCCGCGATCGATTCCCCCGCCAGGCGCGAATCGGGGCGCTCGATCTGCTCCTTCACCGTGCCGCTCCCCGG
>JANMQV010000035.1:0-2427 GCA_031370645.1 Candidatus Eiseniibacteriota bacterium
GCGGGGAGCGCGCCTCGCGAGACCGAGAAGATCGTGGTGTGCCCGCGCGTATCGATCAGATGAACATCGAACAGCCTTCCGGTCACCGAAGCCGAGAGGAAGAACTTGATCGGCGGAGAGACGGTCGACAGCATGCCCGGCGCGAGATCGCCCGCCGTCGCGACCGAATCGAGCAACCCGACGTTCGGCGCGGGAGTCCGGGCGCGAATCGTCACGCCCCGGGCCGTGCCACTCCCTTCATTCGCGACCTTCCAGGTCCAGGTGGAGGTCTCGCCCGACTCCGGAATCCCGTCGCCGTCGCCCGGAGCCGTATCCGCGAAGGAGGATGCGGCGAGAAGGAGCGAAGGAGCGGCGACCGCCACGCCGACGACAACGGTGTCGGCGCGCGAGGCGTCACGGGCGATCAGACGGACCTGCTCGGATCGCGCGGCGTTCGGCAGCGACGCCGCCAGGAGCCGGATGGTCGAGGGGATCCCCATGCTCCCTCCCGCCGCGATCGCGGCGAGCGTGGCGGTTCCCTGTTCCACGACGATTCCACCGCTCAATGCCTGGGCTTCGATGCTGACCGGATTCCCCGACGCTCCCGTTCCCGTGTTTTCGACCGTTCCGGAGAATCCAAACCGCTCGCCGGCGTCGGTGCGGCCGTCTCCGTCGCCGTGCACCGCGTCGTTATCGGAGAGGGACGAGAATCGGAAATGGGCGGCGGACGCGGCGGTCACCTGCAGCGAGTCCTCGTACGCGATCGCGTTCGGAGCCGACACCGTCAGCGAGAACGCGCCAACCGACGACGGTAGAAAAGGAACCCACGCCTGCCCCGCGGCGTCCGTCAGGATTGCGCGGTAGTCCTCGCCCCCCTTCATCGCCACGACGAGCGCCGACTCGACGGGCGCGCCCCCCGCGGCCACGGACACCGTGAATCCCGAGCCGCCAAGCGTCACCGACGGAGGGGCGGTCACGAGGAGCGTTCGTGGGGCGCAGTTCCAGAGGTGGAGCGCCGGATCGCCGAGAAGGATCGTCTCGAAGTAGCCCCATCGCTGCGGCGATTCGCCCGTCGCAAGCGGCAGGAGCGCTTCGCGGGCTGCGGTGACGGCTTGGCCGATCGTCTCCGGTGTGCCCAGTTTCGGAATCGCGCGATCGGCAAAGATCTCCGCCATGACCCCGCTCACGCCGGGCCACTCGTCGCGTGTGGCGCCGACGTAACCGACTGCGCCGCCTGGCTTCCTGAGGACGGCCTCCGCGAAGCAGTCGAAGTCGACCGCCGCGGAAGCGCAATTGGAGGCGACCCAGAAGAAGGTGGAATCACCGAACGTAGGGATCGCGACATCGCTCAGCGTGATGAGTTCGCTCCCCACGGATATCTGCGAACGCGCCCCATGTCCGAGGTGCTGCACGAGGCCATGTGCCCGCGAGAGGGCCTGGATGGCCGCCGCCTTCGTCAGCAACTGGCTCCCGGCATAGCGCGTGTAATCCTCGTACAGCCGGTCGATCGCGACGCACGCCGGAGTGTGCACGCGGAGCGATTCGCCCTCGATCGCGCTGTCCACCTGGACGAGTTGACCCGGCGTCCAGTCGCGCGGGAAGAGAACCTCCGCCAGAAACAACTGCTTCGAGGCGGCCACGACCGGCGGGACGCGGCGGTAACGGAGCGTCTTCGCCACCTGTGTCTCGGCGTCGAGCCGGCTCGAAACGGAGAGGCGCCCGACGTCCAGGTCCGACTCCATGTCGAGCGCGTCCGCGACCTCGCCGTAAATACCGTTGCCGTTCGCGTCCCACGTCCCGTCCAGATCGGAGTAATAGACGTCGGTCGGAATTTCCTCGGTCTCGAAGTAGTTCACCTCGACCATCCGAAGCGGGATCGATTCGTGATCCCCCGCGAGGAGAACCCACTCGGTTCCCCAAAGCGTGCGCGCCCGGGCGAGGAACGAGCGGATGGCCTGGGCGAGGTCGTTCGAGCGAGGGTCCTCGGCGCGAATCGTTCCGAGGGTTCGCACCACCGTCGGATGGCCGGTGCGCGTGTGGAAGTCGGCAAGCGGCTGGAACGAGGCGGCCAGGGAGTCGGCCGTGATGATGACACCTTCCACCGCGGAACCCGAAAGGGACGGCGTGAGCGTGGGGGCGAATGGAGCCGCCTGGTTCGCGGGAGCGATGCTACGGGCGGGCGCGGGCAAAACGCGCGCGGAGGCCGCCGGCGTGAGGAGAAGGGCGATAGCACAAGCCGAAACGCTCCCGAGCGCCGCAGGCGCTAACCCTCGAAACCAGGATAGGACTTTCACGGAATCAATTGCACCTGTTCGGGTTGGCGAGTTTGATCGCACGCTACGGGGGCCGTTGACCGTCCTGCTAGTCTACTCCTCTACGCGTCCCGGCTCAACGTTCGGCGAGCTTCGGATGAAGACGGTCCCAGCTTGCCCAGTCGATCGCGTAGAG
>JANMQV010000066.1:0-2190 GCA_031370645.1 Candidatus Eiseniibacteriota bacterium
CCTCCTCCGTCGTTCCGGGCGGCGGCGCGTCGAAGAGTGCCAGTTCGACCGGGACGCGAGTGAGGCGCGCGGCGACATCGACCGCGTGAGCGGCGGTCCACGTCCCCTTCCGCTTCCGGGAGACTCTTCCGTAAATGAGCAGGCGCACCGGCGCGCCCGTGCTCGCGCGCGGCGCCCGCGGATCGGGCGAGGGTCGACGAAAGAACTCGAGATTTACGCCACCCACGCCGTCGGCGGCGCGAATTCCTCGCTTGGCGAGGTGGCGCTTCATCGTGGCGGAATTGGCGAGCACGAGGTCGGCGCTCCGCCACGCTTCCTCCGCGCGGGGCGCTTTCTCGAGCACCGCGTAGAAAACGCGTAGCGCCCCCTCGGCCCGGGCGCGGAGAAAGAGATCGGGGTCGGGTGAGAGGAGGACATCCCAGGTCTCGGCCGTAAGCCGGTCGAGGCCGCCCCGCTCTCCTCCGAAGGGGAGCCACGGCTCGGCCGGCTCCGCGCCAGACTTTCCGGGCGGCGTCAGGATCGCCACGGTGTGCCCCTGGCGCGTCCAAACACGGCTCAATTCCAGGAAGCGGCGGATGCCTCCATAGACGCCGAGATGCGGCAGCGCGACTGCAATTCGGAGCGGCTCCATGCGGGGGCGGAGTTTACCCTGGCACGCTCGTGGGGGGTGGGCTAAATTGGCTGTCTATGCCTCGTTTGAAGCACACCTCGCCTCGTCGAAACGGACAACTCGAGTGGAGCACCGACGAGTGGCTCCGGCACCTGACCGCCCTCCCCGGAATCGCGGGGTACGAACACGTTTCGGTCCGCGCGATCGAGCGCGCCTTCGGCCTCTTCGCCGACAAGGTGGAGCGCGACAAGATGGGAAACGTCCTCGGCTGGATCCACGGCACCGGGCCCTCGCCCCGGCCCCGCGCGCTCCTGGCCGCGCACCTCGATCGGATCGGCTTCCTGGTGAGCCGCGTCGAGCCGGGCGGCTATCTCCGCGTCGTCTCGGTCGGGGGGTTCGATCAGCGGACGCTACCGGGCAAAGAAGTCGTGATTCACTCCAAGCCGCCGATGAACGCGATCTTCGGAACGAAGCCGCCGCACCTTCAGCAAAAGGGTGAAGCGGAACGCGTAATCCCTTTGGAAGAGCTGTATCTCGACACGGGGCTCCCGGAGGCCGTCGTGAAGCGCCGGGTGCGCCCCGGCACTCTCGTGATGCTCCGCCAGCCGCCGGTGAGCCTCCTCAAGTCGCGGCTCGCGGCGCCCGGCATGGACGACCGCTCCGGGGTGGCCGTATTGATTCGTACGCTCCAAGCCCTGCGCGAGCGGCGACCCGCCTGGGACGTCATCGCGGTCGGAACCGTGGAAGAGGAAGATGGGCAGATCTGCGTCGGCGCTCGCACGTCGGCCGAGGGACTTCGCCCCGAGATCGGCATCGCGATCGACGTGAGCCATGGCGACATGCCGGGGACGCGCGAGGGCGACACCGTTCCGCTTGGCGGAGGCCCTTCGCTCTGCATGGGGGCGAATATCCACCCGGGTGTCTTCGACGGACTTCGGAGCGCCGCGCGCTCGATTGGGCTCCCCTTCTCCGTCGAAGTCACCCCCGCCTCATCCGGGACCGACGCCATGGATATTCAGATCGCGAGCCTCGGCGTCGCGACGGCGGTTCTCGGTATACCGTGCCGGTACATGCACACGGGGGTCGAAGTCGTGGAGCCGCGCGACGTCGACCGTTGCGCCACGCTCCTCGCGACGTACCTCGCTTCGCTCGAACCGGAGTGGCGCGCCACGGAGGTGCTGAAGTAATGCCGGCCGCGCGCACCGCCAAACGGAACGGCGCTCCTCCCTTCGAAGAGCGATTCCTCGAGGCGTTCTCGAACGCCGACGGCCCGAGCGGCTGGGAAGGGCCCGTGCGCGACCTGGTCGTCGGCGCCGTCCGCGATCGCGTCGACACGCTCGAGGTGGACGCGCTCGGGAATCTCGTAGCGCGTGTGGAGCCGTCGGGCCCCCGCGGACGCCGCCGCCGCCCGCACGTCATGCTCTGCGCGCACATGGACGAAGTCGGCTTCATGGTCACCGCCGTCGAAAAGGACGGGCGGCTTCGCATTCGAAAGGTCGGCGGCATCGACCCGCGCATTCTCTTGGGACAGGTCTTCCGTGTCGGAACAAACGGCGCGCGCGGCGTGGTGGGCGTCCTGC
>JANMQV010000173.1:0-12231 GCA_031370645.1 Candidatus Eiseniibacteriota bacterium
GGCGGCTACACCACCAACGACTACACCTGCTACGGATTCACGGCGCCGACGTCGAACTTGGACGAGGCGCTCTGGCGATCGGTCGACGCGTGGCTCGGCCTGAAACTCACACAGGCGAAAGTCGATCGCGAGCGGCAAGTCGTCATGGAGGAGTACAACCAGGGCGAGGACCGGCCCGACTACAAGGTCTACTATCAGATCGAGCGGCTGATGTTCCGCGACCATCCCTACAAGCGGGACACGATCGGGCTCAAGGACGCGATCATGAACTCCTCGCTCGCGACCTTCCGCACGTTCTACGCGGAACGCTACGTTCCCAATCAGATGATTCTCGCCGTCGTCGGAGATTTCGAGCCGAAGGCGATGCGCTCGAAGATCGAAAAAGCGTTCGCTGCCGCGAAGCGCGGCAAGGACGACTTCGAACTCGGTGACGTGGAGAAGCCGCAGACCGAGTTCCGCATGGGCGTCGAGACGCTGAAGACGCCGAATACCCAGACCATCCTCGGATTCCACGTGCCTCCGCACGCGAATCCCGATACGCCCGCGCTCACGGTTCTCGAAGCAGTGCTCGGCGGCGGCACGTCGTCGCGGCTCTACCGCGCGCTCAAGGAGAAGGAGAACCTCGCCATCGAGACGAGCGCTGACCAGGAAGTTCGGCGCGACCCCGGCATGTTCTGCATCTACGCCACCATGCAGTCCGCGAACGAGACGAAGGTCTTCGGCGTAGTCCGGGACGAGTTGAAACGCATGGCGAACGAGCTGGTTCCGGCGGCTGAACTCGACCGCGTGAAGAGTCAATTGGTGAACGCCTACGTCTTCGACGCGCAGACGCCCTTCTCGCGCGCGGAGCGGCTCTGTTTGAATGAATTGATGTCCGATGCCACGATGGATGCGCTCTGGCCGAAACTCTTGCAAAGCGTGACGGCGGAAGACTTGCGACGGGTCATCCGGACCTATTTCACTGCGGACCTCGCTTCCTACTCCGTCATTCGTCCGGAAGGGACGAGCGGTCCCCCGGAAGCGGAGATCCGCGGCATGCTCGACGCGTGGCGCACCGGCTGGCCAAGCGGAGCGGCGGTGGCGCAGTCGTCGGGCGGCGCGGTGCGGAAGGAAGTTCTCGCAAACGGCGTGACGCTGCTATTGAAGGAAGACCACGCCATTCCGATCGTCGCGGTGGAGACCGTCGCGCGCGGCGGGCTCTGGATCGAGCCCGCGGGCAAGGGCGGCGTCTCGAACATGGCGATGACGCTCCTGCGGCGCGGAGCGGGAGCCCGAACGGCGCGCGAGATTTCCGACCACGCCACGTTGCTCGGCATGCGGCTCGCGAGCGGTGGCGAGGAAGAGTGGGGAAGCGTGGCGTGGCAAGCTCCGTCGGCGAACTTCGCCGCCGCCTGGTCGCTCTATCGAGACGTGCTCCTCGCTCCGACGTTTCCGGCGGTCGAAGTAAAGAAGGTGCGCGAGGATCTGATCCAGCAGGCGAAGAGCCTCGGCGACCGTCCGTTCGAGTACACGAACGCGAAATTCTACCGCGTGCTCTATCCCAAGTCGCCCTACGGGCGTCAGGTCAACGGCGACACCACCTCGCTGGCCGCCATCACCGTGGCGGATCTTCGCCAGGCCTATAACACGATGGTCTGCGGTTCAAACCTCGTCGTGTCGGTGGTCGGCGATTTCGATACGAACGCGCTCCTCGCCACCGCGACGAAGACCTTCGGCACGTTGAAGAAGGGGATGCCGGTCGAGGTGGGTGGCGCGAAGGACGCGCCGGCCACCACGGCGCAGCCGATCTTCGAACCGAAGGAGCAGGAGCAGATCACCTACAACACGGGATGGCTCGGCTGCTCGGTTCGCGATCCGGACTATCCGGCGCTTCGCGTGGCGACCGCCATCATCGGCGACAAGCTCTTCTTCAAGTACGTCTACGAGAAGGGCGTGGCCTACCGCTCCTGGTTCTACATGGCCGATCGGATAGGCCAGTCGTCCGTGCAGAATGAAATGGGAGTGACGCCCTCCAACTTCGCCATGGCCTCATCCGGAGTATTGGGCGACGTCGAGACATACCAGAAGACGCCGCCGACCGCGACCGAAGTGAAGAACTCGGTCGACAAGTCGATCACGCGTCAACTTCTCGGAAGCCAGCAAAACCGGCAACTCGCGGCGCGTCTCGCCTACTGGGAAATGACGGGGCTGGGGTGGGAGTACGGAGAGAAGATGCCGGAGAAGCTCCGCGCGGTCACGACGGAGCAGGTGCGGGACGTGATGAAGAAGTATTTCCGCCTCGGCGCCTACACGCGCGTGGCGGTGGGGCGCGATCCTTCGAAGGTGGAGTCGAAGCCGGCGGCGACGAAGCCGTCGCCGTAGTTCGAACCGCGATCCGTTTCACGATCGCGATTCCGAGTTCGAATTGCTGAGGTCGTAGCGAGGGCCGAGTCGCCTAGCGGCCGGCCCTCGCGGCCGCCAAACCGCAACCGACGCCGACCACGGCGCTCCACGGAACGACCTGCGCCCAGCTCTGCGCCGGAATTCCCGCCAGTCCCCCCAGGAGCGCGCCGAGCGCGCCGCCCACGAGTCCACCGCGCCAGAGCGGCGCCTTCGCCTTGATCGCGTAGGCCACCAACACGCCGTTGATGATCCCCTGCGAGGCCCGCCCGAGGATCGCGAGGAAGAGCGCCATCCCCGCCGCGCCCTGGCCGGCCGTCAGGAAGCCCTGAGCCGCCCCGAGAAGGAGTCCCGCCACCACACCCGCCGATACCTTCGTCATGCCCATCCCCCTTCCGCGCGCCGCAAGCCGCATCCTAGCGGCTAGGCGGAGGATAGCCCCACCGCCTTTTCGCCGTCCAGAACGCCGAGCAAACCGCCGATAAACCGTTCGGACTCCTACGATTCCCGTATCTCGAGGATTTGCCGATGACGCCCCTTCCCGGGAAGGTGACGACCGCGACGCTTCCAGGCATCGCCGAGGTGCTGATCGAGCATTTCGATCGCTCTCCGGTCGGGCTCCTCCTCTTCGCGGAAGACCGCACGATCTTGCAAGCGAACCGCGCCGTGGTGGAGCACACCGGACTCGCGCCCGGGCTCCTTCGCGGGGCGCCGCTCCGCCGCTTCCTCTTCTCCGAATCGCCGGAGGAACTCGAAGGCCGGATCTTTGAGGAAGTGGAGGCGAACGGCTCGTGGCTCGGGCAGCTCGATGTCCGCACGTCGGTCGCCGACGCGAGTCCCATGATGGTTTCCGTCACCGCGGTCGCGCCCAGCGCGGAAGGCCCGGTGCGCTTCGTCGGCACGATCACCGAACTCGGTCAGCAGCGCTGGATCGAGGCGGAGTCGAGCCGTCGCGCCGCCGAACTCTCCGCGCTCTCCGCCTTGGCGGTCGCCACCGGGAGCAGCGTCGAACCGGGGACGATGCTCCGCGCGGCCGCGCGTCAGATCGTCGAAGGACTCGAGGTCGACGCCTGCTGGATCCACCGCTATGAGTCGGCCGACGGCGGCCGGCTGGCACTGGTAGGCGAAGCGTCGTATCTCCATCCGACGCTCCGACTCTCCACGCGCATGATTCCGGACGCCATCAATCCCGGCGTCCTTCGCGCCATTGAGACGCGCGAGCAGGTTGCGACTTCGGAACTGCTCGATCGAAGCATCGCCACCGTCGTCCATGCGCCGCTCCTTGCGGCCGGAGACGTGGTCGGCGTCATCTCGATCCTGAGCGTCGAAGGCGAGAAGCTCACCACCCGCAATTCCGAATTGATCCGCGCGATCACCTACCAGTTGGGAACCGCGATCCAGAACGTGCGGCTCCTCGAATCGCTGACGGTCCATCAGGCGGAACTGGAAGAGAAGAACCAGGAACTCGAGCGGGTGGTTGAGGAACTACGCGCGGCGGACCGGCTGAAGAGCGAATTCCTGGCGAACACGTCGCATGAACTCCGCACGCCGCTCAACTCCATCATCGGATTCCTCAATCTCGTCATCGACGGCGTCTGCGAGACCGAAGAAGAACGGCAGGAACTCCTCGGCCACGCGCTCAAGAGCGCGAAGCATTTGCTCGGCCTCATTAACGACGTGCTCGATCTCGCGCGCATCGAGGCGGGCCGTTTGCAGGTCGATTGCTGCGATGTCGATCTGGCGCCGATTCTCTCGGACGTGAGATCGACGATGGAGGTCCAGGCGCGGCAGAAGTATCTCGACTTCACGATGGAGGAGGTCGAGGCGGGGATCCGCGTCCTGGGCGACGAGGCGCGCCTTCGCCAGGTGCTGGTGAACGTCATCGGAAACGCGATCAAGTTCACGCCGCAGGGGAGCGTCAAGGTGACGGTGAGCGCGTCGCCGGGCTCTCCCTTTGTCGACATCGAAGTAATCGACACGGGAATCGGCGTGGCGGCGGAGCGGCGGGACCGTCTCTTCAAGAAGTTCTCGCAGGCCGACGCCACGACGACGCGGAAATTCGGCGGCACCGGACTCGGGCTCGTGATCGTGAAGCAGTTGATCGAGGCGATGGGCGGGTCGGTGCGCCTCGATAGCGAAGGGGAAGGGAAGGGGACGACGGTCTCGATCTCGATTCCGCGCGCCGCGTCGCCGCGGCCCTTCGGTCCAGCCGGGGCGTTCGAACCTCGCCCGTCCGCGTAATTCCTACGACCGCCTAACCCGGATAACCACGCAGACGCTACGGCCGCCGAACTCCTACGGCCGCGTCACCACGCTGATCAGCAGTTCGCCTTTCGCGATCCGGATCCGCGCCGGGCGTCCGTTCGTGACGTTCGACATCGAATCCTGCCTTCCCAACGCCATCGTCACGCCGGTCAGCGGGAAGCGGAAATTCTCCGTCGTCACGCCCTCGGCCGGGGCGCCCACCGCGAAGAAGGAGACGGTGGTGCCGAGCGGGAGATCGAGTTCGACGTTCCCGGTCGCGAGCCAGGTGCGCCCATGATCGTCCCGGAGCACGAGCGTCGTTCGCCGCGCGAATTTGCGAAGAAGCGAAAGATGACCGACAAGATGGTCGAGCCGGCCCGCGCTCGCGGCGAGGAGCGTGATCTCTTCGTACGGCTCACGCGCGAGGGCGTACTCGATCGCTTTTTCGGTGTCGGTCCGCTCGAGGTCGGCGTCGTGGATCTGCGGCACGTCGGAGAAGTGCGCGAGCGTCTCGCGCTTCGCGCTGTCGAGGTCGCCGACGATCGCGTCCGGTAGGAGCCCGAGCGAGCGCGCCGTGTTGGCACCTCCGTCGGCGCAGACGAAGAGAGACGCCCCCTCGAGCGCGGCCTCGATTGTGGCCTGCTCCGGAGGGATTCCGTTCGCGAGGATGACGGCGCGGGACATGATGACGGTCGGCTCCGACTGGTGTAGGGTGTGCCGCGGTCGGCAGTAGATGGGTCCAGCGTAGCACCGGCCGAGGAGCCATGGCAAACCGCAGAGACGCCACAACCGTACTCATCGTAGCGCTACTCGCCCTTCTCGTGGGTGGCGTGGGGCTCTGGCTTGGTTTCCGGCCACCCGCGCCGGTCGAGCATGGGCCGCCCGTGCCGAAGCAGCCCGACCAGGGCCCCATCATTTACGAGATGACCTCCATCTTCAGCAAACCCGGTCGCGTTCAATTGGGATGGCGCGCGATCGAAGGGGCCTCGGGTTATCGCGTCGTCGTCATGACCGCGGCCGACGATTCACTCTTCACGAGCGATTCGCTCACGACGAACGCCTGGACGATTCCCCAGCCGCTTCGCGGTAAGTTGGCCCCACAGACGGGGTATCACTGGCGCTTGACCGTTCTTTTCCCCGATCGGCCCGCCGAGCAATCCGACGTCGCCTCCTTCGCCACCCAGTGACCGCTTGACAGTCGCGCCGCCACGGCGCGATCCTGAAGGCTCACCGTTAGGGGTGGCCGGGGAAGAAATCCCGGCCTGAGATCACACCCTAAGAACCTGAACTGGGTCATTCCAGCGTAGGGAAACGGAACTGACGTCGACTCGCCGTCCGTGCCGCGACCTCTGCTGGTGGCGGCCGATTTGTTTTCGGCGGAAAGGCGTCACCGTGAAGTCTCTCATTCCCACTCTTCGTACCTGCCCCTTGCCCGCGCGACCGTCGCTCCTGCTCGCGTTCGCATTGCTCCTCGGAATCGCGCTCGCACCGACCTCATCGCGTGCCGAGGCCGTCCGCGGCTCGCTCGCCGGCCGCGTTCTCGACGCTGCCACGCATGCTCCGATCGCTGATGTGCGCGTTCGACGGAGCGGCACCGGCACGCGGGAGACCGTCACCGATGCAGAGGGTCGCTTCCGCTTCGATTCTCCTCCAACCGGCGCTGTCACGCTCGAGATCGTCCGCCTGGGCTGCAAGCCGGTGACGCGGGAAGTCGCCGAGGGCGAATCGGAAGTCGAGGTGCTCCTCGAAGGGAAAACCCTAGCCGGCCCGTTGGTCGAAGTGACCACGACCCGGCCCAACGAGCGCGGCTCCGCCGTTGCCTTCACGCGCCTCGACGCCGCCCAGGTGAAGGCGAAGTACTGGGCGCAGGACGTGCCGATGCTTCTGGCCGAAACGCCCGGCGTCTATGCTTACTCCGACGCGGGGAACGGGATCGGTTACTCCTACGTGAAGGTCCGCGGTTTCAGCCAGCGGCGCGTGGCCGTGACGATCAATGGGATCCCGCTCAACGACCCGCAGTCGCACGAGGTCTATTGGGTCGATCATCCGGATCTTCTGACGAGCGCCAAGTCCCTTCAGGTGCAGCGCGGCGTCGGTAGTGCGCTCTATGGCGCGAGCGCGGTCGGGGGATCGATCAACCTCGAAACGACCGGCGGGCCGGGCGAACGCGCGCTCGTCGTAGAAACGGGCGGCGGCTCCTACGGCACGACTCGCTTCTCGCTGCACGGCGAAAGCGGGCTTCTCGACAATCGCTACGCGATAAGCGGACGTTACTCGCGCATCGTGACCGAAGGCTATCGCGAGCAGTCGTGGTCGAGCCTCTGGTCGTACGCGTTCTCGGCGTCCCGCTTCGACGAAAAGATGACGACGCGCGTGAACCTCTACGGCGGCCCGGAAGAACTCCATCTCGCCTACTACGCCGTCGACCGACCCTACCTCGACGGCCGGATCACCGGCGACGCGAGCAAGGATCGGCGCTTCAATCCGCTCACCTGGCGGAACGAGACGGACAACTTCTTCGAGCCGCACTACGAACTCTTGAACGACTTCCGCCTGAGCGAGAAGGCGGCGCTTTCGTCCTCGATCTTCTATTTCCCCGGCCGCGGCTATTACGACGACCTCCCGTACGGACCGATCTCGCTCGCCAGCCGGCGGCTCCCGACCTTCTTCGTGAACGACAAAACGCTCTACCCCGCGTCCTACTACGCCGACACCACGGGCGCGGGGCCGTATGAAGTCGTGGCGACCGACATGACGCAGCGCCTTTGGGCCAAGAACAAGCACTACGGCTGGGTTCCGCGCGCGCGCGTCGCGCATGCGAAGGGAGAGATGACGGTCGGCGGCGAGTGGCGCGAGGCCGATGGACGGCGGTTCGGAGAATTGACCTGGGGCGCGGCCCTTCCGCCAGGCACCGAGCCGAATCACGTGATGTACGACTACCTGGGGCACGTGAACGTGCAATCGCTCTTCGCGCAGGAGGCGTACGACCTCCGCCCCGACGTGAAGGTGACGGGGAGTCTCCAGTGGCGCCGGACGCGCTACGCCATCGGACACGACCTTCTGAACGGCTACGACTTCAGGTTGAAGTACACGTCGCTCAACCCGCGGCTCGGCGTGAATTGGAACGTCAGCGACCCGTGGAACGTCTTCGCCTCCTACGCCCACGTGGAGTCGGAGCCGATTCTGAACGAGATCTATCGCGCCGACGACCCGACTGCGGCGCCGCTGTTCCGTATCGTCGATCCCGCGAATCACCGGTATGAAGATCCCCTCATCGATCCGGAGAAACTGAGCGACTGGGAGGCGGGAATCGGCTACGCGAAGGGGAGCGCGCGATTTCGCGCCACCGGTTACTGGCTCGACTTCAAGGATGAGATCGTGCCGAACGGCCAGATCGGCCCGCTCGGTGTTCCGATCACGGGGAATGCCGCGGCCTCGACGCATCAGGGAATTGAACTGGAAGGGGCGTGGAACCATCGGTGCGGGCTCGAGGTTTCCGGCAACTTGACGCTCAGCAGGAATCGTTTCGACGACTATCGCGAATACGTCGATTCAACTACGTTCGCCGAGTACGACGGTAACACGATCGCGGGATTTCCCGCGCGTATGGCGAATCTGACCCTCGGGTATCACCGCGGCCCGGCGCGCGTCTCGCTTTCGCTCCGCGACACGGGTGTTCAGTATCTCGACAACTCCGAGGACAACCGGAAAGACCCGGCGCTCAAAACCGTCCCCGGCTACCAGCGGAAGCGGGTCGAAGCGAACACCGTCCTGAACGGCGGATTCACGATGAATCTCGGCGGCGCGGTGGCGCGCGGGCTCGGCGCGCGCACGCTGGAACTCGACGTTCGCGGGTTCAATCTTACCGACCTCCGCTACGAGACTGCCGGCTACGTCTACTACGAGGTGCCCTACTTCTACCCCGCGGCGGGCCGGAACGTCTTCGTGAGCCTGCGGGCGGAGTTCTAGGCGTTGACGGGCGCGCGGCTCACGCCCATCGACCTCGCGCTCGTCGCGGCGTACGCCCTATTTCTCCTGTATCTCGGGATTCGGCTATCGCACGTCGCGAAGGGAAGCACGGCCGATTATCTCGTCATGGGGAGACGCCTCTCGCTCCCCTCGTTCGTGGCGACGCTCGTCGCCACGTGGTACGGCGGTGTGCTCGGCGTAGGAGAGTTCTCGTTCCGTTACGGTATCTCGAACTGGATCGTCTTCGGCGTGCCGTACTACATCGGCGCGCTCCTCTTCGCGTTCTTCCTCGCGCGTCGCGCTCATCGGACGAAGTTCTACACCGTCCCCGATCTTCTCCATCACGCCTACGGTCGCCCGGCGGGGTTGACGGGCGCGATCGCCGTTCAGCTCTTCAACTCGCCCGCTCCGTATGTGCTGATGATGGGGATCCTGCTTCAAATGCTGTTCGGGTGGGAGTTCCTACCCGCGCTCATCGTCGGCACCTTTTTCTCGACGATCTACTCGCTGCGAGGCGGGCTCCGCTCGGTCGTTGCCGCGGATCGTCTTCAGTTCGTGCTCATGTTCGCGGGATTCATGATCGCGCTCCCGTTCCTCGCGATGAAGCACGGCGGACTGCCGTTCCTCCACGCGAACCTTCCCGCCACGCACTTCGTTTGGCATGGCGGGAATAATCTTCAGTACATCTTCGTCTGGTACCTGATTGCGCTCCAGACGCTGGTGGAGCCGACGTTCTATCAGCGCGCGTTCGCCGCGAAGGACGAGGCTACCGCGCAACGCGGAGTGTTGATCTCCATCGGCTTCTGGATTCTCTTCGACTTCCTCACGACCTTCACCGGCCTCTACGCTCGGGCGCTGATGCCCGATCTTGCCGATCCGGTGTCCGCTTATCCCCGTCTCGCGGCCGAATTCCTCCCGCCCGTCATGCGCGGGCTTTTCTTTCTTGGACTCCTCGCGACCGTGATGTCGACCGTGGACGGCTACACGTTCATCGGCGGCGTAAATTTCGGCCGCGACTTGATCTGGCGATGGCGGCGCGAACCAGACGAGGCGAACGTAAATCGCTACGCTCAATATGGATTCGTGCTGACCGCGCTCCTCGCGTTCGGACTCGCGCTCTGGTTTCGAAGCGCGGTCGATCTCTGGCATCACGTCGGATCGATCGGGGTTCCGGCGCTCCTCTTGCCAATGCTCCTTGTTCATTCGCCACGCTGGCGAGTCTCGTCGTGGTGGGCGACCGCGTCGATGCTTGCCGGGGGCGGTGCCGCGCTGGCGTGGATCATCCCGTCGCTCGTGGTGAAGGACGGCCCCTATCCGCTCGGTCTCGAACCGATCTACGCGGGGCTCGTGGCCAGCGCGGCGACGTGGGGGTTGGGGCTACTAGCGGCGAAAAAAGCAGGAACCAAGAAGCCGGGCCGGTGATCTAAGTAGGCAGAGAGCGGGTACCTAAGCACCCGCTTCCCAATCGGTTAGCCCGGCCAGCCTCCGGCCGGGCGGCCGTTGGGGGACGCAGGCCCCACGAGACCGGGTCGACGTCCCGGAACCGATCGATCCACGGACCCGCAAGCCCGTGGGTACTCCCCGTCAGCGGTGTCTGGCGGGGAGATCCTTTTTGAGGGTTTCTTCGGGTCAGGCGTCGCCGAGGTACCGCCCGAGGCGCCGCCCCGGTATTCTCGTTCGGTGATCGATCCCCCCTCGAAACTCCCGTGGCGCGCGGCGATTCTCTGGGCGTTGTTGGCGCTTTCGCTCGCCGCGCTCCACGCCGCCGTGACCGTGAAGCAGATCTCGCCCTCGAGCGACCTCTGGGACTATTCGCAGCAGGCGCGGCAGATCGCGCGGGGCGAGGGGTTCACTTCGCTCTACACGTATCCGACCCTGCTCGGTGAAGACGAATCGCCGCCCTATCCGGTGCGGTGGAGAATGCCGCTTTTCTCGTGGCGCGGGGCGCTGATGCTGCAGAGCGGCGCGTCGCTGCCCGAGGGGTTCTTCATTCTCGCGGCGATCGGGCAGGCGCTGCTCGTGGGGCTCGTGTTTCTTCTCGGGGCACACTTCCATTCGCCGCGCGCGGGAGCCGTCGCCGCGGCAGCTGCGGCTGCCTGCCCGCTCTTGCTCGACTCGTTTAATCCGGGGCTCAGCCAGGTGCCGGTCGCGGCGTTCGGACTCGTTGTTTGGTTGCTATTGCTACGAGGTAAAGGCGTCGCGACGGCGATCGTGGCCGCGATGATCGCCGCCGCCATCTGGTACGCGCGTGCCGAGTCGATGCTCTTCGCCCCCCTCTGGATCGTCGCCGCGTGGCTCGGTGCGAGTCAGGGCGCGTTTCTTGGCGAAACGCGAAAGAACCCCCCGGCCCGCCCGTTGTTGCGTTCTCTCACCTTCACGCTCGTGTTCATCCTGCTCTGCGCGCCATGGCCGTTTCTCATCCGCGCCATGAGCGGCGATGCCTCGCCGATCCAGGGCAATCCGATGCTTCTCTACACGCCTCAATTTCCCGGGTACTCGTCATCGCGAACCTATCTCGAGGCAATGCCCGGTTACGCCGCGTATGTATTTCACCATCCCGGCACGTTCGCGCTTCGGTGGGTGAAAGATGTGATCGGGTATCTCGTCGATTTCGGCGCCGGGTTGGGTCCCATCGCGATTGGGCTCGCGATGGCGGGGCTCTTGATTCGCGAGGTGCAGGGCCGCTATCGCGAAGTGGGACGGGTGTGGATCTTTCTACTCGCGATCGTGCTTCAGATCGCGGCATTCGCCGCACTGCAGCGGAGCCCGAGGTTCTTGGTTCCGGTCGTGCCGCTGGCCTGTGTGGTGCTTGGCATCGCGGCCGCGCCGGCGCTCGACCGATTCTCCGGTAAGCGGATGGTGATCTTGCTCTTTGTTCTCTTGATCGGCGAGCGAGCCGCGACCGTCGGATTCGAGACCCGGGCCGCCCTGCGCCGCTATCCACCGTTGCCGACTTCGTTGGCAAGCGCGCTCCGAGTGAGGGCTTCGAATTGGCCGCCCGATCAATTGCTGCTGACCGACGTCCCCGATTGGACCGTCTGGCACCTCGATCGCCCCGCGCTCCTTCTGCCGACTTCGCGCTCGATGGCAGCGGTGATGAAGGATCACCCCGTCGCGGCCATATTTCTCTCGCCCGACGCGCGCGCGCGAAACGTCGCGGATGGCGATTCGTTGTGGATCGAAGTATGGGACCGCGTGGAGCCGCTGGCGGGATTCCGGGGTCCGATTCCGCTGCCAGGCGGGGCGCGGCTCTACGAGCGATAGTCGCGCGGTCATCGGTCCATCGATCCCCCGTACGCATGCCCGACTCTTCGAGGCGCCGCAGGCCTCGAATCGGCGAGCCGAGCGGGTGTAGAATCCTTACAATGTTGTCCACCGAGGATTGATTCCAGGAGACACGGCCCATGGGTACACCTGCATCGCGACGTAGCTCCGGCGTGAAACGGAAGCCTGCCGCTCCGTCCCTCGAAGCATCACCGGCGACGGACGGCGCCGCCGAGGGAGGAGGAGCGCCCGGCGAATTGTTCCCGATCGTCGGTATCGGCGCCTCGGCCGGGGGGCTGGAGGCGTTCACGCAGCTGCTCGGGGCTCTGCCCCCGGACACGGGCATGGGGTTCGTGTTGGTGCAGCACCTCGATC
>JANMQV010000184.1:0-4128 GCA_031370645.1 Candidatus Eiseniibacteriota bacterium
ACTAGATTCCTCCTCGGTTGAGTGAACTGCGGACGGCTGACTCGACACGGCAAGAATCACGCCCGCGGCGCAGATCGATTTTTTGGAAGCGATCACGGCGTACTCAGGGCGTTTATCGCGCGACGTGTCGGCGGGCGAGGCGCGCCTTTCGGCGCTGGAGCAAGAACGACTCGCACTCGTTTACAACGCGGGTACGGTTCTACAGACACGCTACGCTTTGAAGTTCCTACCAAAGCGTACGGAAAGTTTTCCCCGGAGGGCGTCGGAACTCGACCGCGAAGCGCCTCGGCATTGCATCCGATCCCGAAGCGCGGCACCGGCTTGGGGCACTTTCGCGCCGGGTGGCGACCGTGGCACGAGTTTGGCTCTCGTGCGGATGCACTGCTCTCCGCGGCTCCTCCTCCTCTCCGAGCCGCGGATGCCTACGACCCATACTCAGGAGGTCCCAACTTGAAGGTAAGGTCCGCAACCCTGTGCCTGCTGCTCTTCGGCGCCGTGTCGGGTCTGGTTGGAGTCCCACGTTCCCAAGCAGTGCCCGCCTTTGCACGTCGGGAGGGGGCGAGATGTCAGATGTGCCACTTCCGCATGCCCGAGCTGAATGAGGATGGGCACTCCTATATCCGACGCGGCCTACGAGAGGAGCGCGGCGAGATGGCGCCGCACGCGGGAATGGACATGGGGGAAGCGAAACCGGCAACACCCCCCGTCGCCTCCACGGCTCGTCCCCTCGGCGAGCCCTTGCCGATGGAGTGGCGAAATTACCTCACGATCATGGGACACCAATCGTTCGAAGCTCGCCGGAACGCGAGGTCCGAATTTCGCTCGGGCGAACTCGAGGGCTGGATCGGGGGACCGCTCGACCCGCATTGGTCCGGTCTGGCGATTCTGGCGTTCGATGTCGAGGGCGGGGGTGTCGATGTGGAGCAGGCTTACGTTCAGTACAACACTTCCTGGAGTCCTCGATTCGCCTCGCTTCGCTTCGGCCAAATCCTTCCCTTCGCCATCCTCTTCAACGGCGCGGGGCCGCAGATGCCGCTTTCCGGTCCCGTGATGCTGGAGACAGCGTCGAGGTCGCGAAGTCCCTGGACCCCGGAAACGCTTTTGCGTGGAGCCGAACTCGGCTTCGTCAACTTGCCGAAGTGGAACGCGTATGTGGGCGTCGGGCAACCCCAGATCGAGGGTCTCCTCGGTGGGGACCACACGGACGTCTATGCCAGCGCGGAATACCTGATCGGATCGAAGGGGAATGCCGTCAGCGCATTCGGCTACAAGGGGAAGATCTCCGATTCCCCCGGCGAACCCTCCATCGATTACGACCGGCTCGCGCTATTCGCCAACGCGTACGCGCACGGGCTGAAAGGTGTGCTCGGGCTTCTCTGGGGAAGCGATCGCCCGGACGGGGAACGATCCCTCGATTCGTCAGGCTGGTTCCTGCTCGGGGAAATCCCGCTCGACGAACGGTGGGCGGGATACGCGAGGTTCGACCACGCGAACCGCGAGGCGCCCGTGGGGGCCGCGGAGATCACCGACGGACCGACGGTGGGTGCGTCGTTCTGGGCGCAGACGCAGGTCCGGCTCACGCTCGAAACTCAATTCCTGAAAACGACGGGTACGCCCCGAGACCGAAGCGCCGTGGCACAAGTGATGTGGGCCTTCTAGGCCCAGGAAAGGATGATGACCGATGGGAAGCATGGATGGCATGAGTGGCTATGCCCAAGGCGGTTGGATGGTTCCGTGGGGGATCGGCGGAATCGCGATTGTGATTTTCCTGTTCTGGTTCCTCGCCAAGCGGCGAAGCGGTCCTAGGAGGTCTCGATGAATCTGCGCTCTCTGTTCACGAAGCCGATGTTCCGAATGCTCGCGGTGTCCTCCCTCTCCCTTTCCCTGCTGATGCCGGGATGTTCGGGCCCGGCCTCGAACGGCCGCGGAGCGGACTCGGCTGAAGCGTTGAAGTATCGTCAGACGATGCGAAAGCTTTGGGAGGACCACGTCACCTGGACGCGGCTGGTCATCGTCAGCACCGCGGCGGGGCTGCCGGATCTCGAGCCGACCACGCAGCGGCTCCTTCAGAACCAGGTGGACCTTGGCAATGCGATCAAGCCGTACTACGGGGACGAGGCTGGAAACAGGCTCACCGAGCTCCTGCGGGATCACATTGTCGGCGCGGCGAGCATCCTCACGGCGGCGAAGGGGAAGGACGCGGCAAGTCTGGAAACCGCGAAGCAGTCGTGGTACGCGAACGCCGACACGATCGCCACGTTCCTCAGCACCGCCAATCCGACGGCGTGGCCGCAGCCGGACATGCAGGCAATGATGCGCGAGCACCTGGATCTCACCCTGGCCGAGGCGGTCGATCAGCTGGAAGGGCGATACCCCGAAAGCGTGGCCGGTTATGACAAGGTCCATGATGCGATCCTGACGATGGCCGACATGCTGAGCAGCGGTGTGATCAAGCAGTTCCCGAAGCAGTTCTGACACCGACGAGGAGTGGCCTCGCGTCGTGGCAATGGGTCGTGAAGGGAGCGGGTATCTCATGAAGGCTGAACGATCGCGTGAGGTACTCCGCTCTCTCGACGCCTACTGGCGCGCCGCGAACTATCTCTCCGTCGGTCAAATCTATCTCCGCGACAACCCGCTATTACGCGAGCCGCTCCAGCACCGGCATCTCAAATCCCGCCTGCTCGGTCACTGGGGGACGACCCCCGGTCTCAACTTCATCTGCGCCCATCTGAACCGCGTCATTCGGGAGCACGACTTGGACATGATGTGCGTCTTCGGGCCGGGCCACGGCGGGCCCGCGGCGATCGCCAACGCCTACCTCGAGGGCACGTACAGCGAAGTCTTTCCGGACGTGTCGTTGGACGAGCGTGGAATGAGGCGGTTGTTCGAACAGTTCTCCTTTCCGGGAGGGGTGCCCAGCCATGTGGCCCCGGAGACACCAGGTTCCATCCATGAGGGTGGCGAGCTGGGGTATGCCCTGTCGCACGCCTTCGGCGCGGCATTCGACAATCCGGACCTTATCGTCTCTTGCATCATCGGTGATGGCGAGGCGGAGACCGGCGCGCTCGCGACGAGCTGGCACTCGAACAAATTCCTGAACCCCGTGCGCGACGGCGCCGTATTGCCGATCCTGCACCTGAACGGCTACAAGATCGCCGGCCCGACGGTGCTGGCCCGCATTCCACGAAGCGAACTCGACTCCATGCTCCGCGGCTTCGGATACGAACCGCACCTCGTGGAGGGATCCGAACCTGCCACCATGCACGAACAGATGGCGGGGGCGCTGGATCGCGTCATCGAGACGCTGAAGAACATTCAATTCGACGCGCGCACCCGCGGAGTGCGCACACGCCCGCGCTGGCCGATGATCGTTCTTGTCAGCCCGAAGGGCTGGACCGGGCCGAAGTTCGTCGACGGGCAGGCCATCGAGGGGACCTATCGCGCGCACCAGGTCCCGATGGGCGATTTGGACCGGCCAGAGCACATTCGAATCCTCGAGGCGTGGATGAAGAGCTACCGGCCCGAGGAGTTGTTCGACGACGAGGGGCGCCCCAAGGCGAGCCTCCTGGGTGCAAGGCCGGAGGGGGAACGCCGCATGAGCGCCAACCCGCATGCGAACGGCGGCCTTCTGTTGCGCGAACTCGACATGCCCGACTTTCGCCGGTATGCGCTCGAAGTGCCGAGCCCCGGCTCGACGGTGGGAGAGTCGACCCGGGTCCAGGGCGAGTTCATTCGCGACGTCATCAAAAACAATTCTTCCACGTTTCGGGTGTTCAGCCCCGACGAAACGTCGTCGAATCGCTGGACGGCCCTGTTCGAGGTTACCGACCGCGCGTCCATGGCCGAGATACTCGACAGCGACGAGCATGTGGCGCAGGATGGCCGGGTCATGGAGATGCTGAGCGAGCATCAGTGCCAGGGATGGCTCGAGGGCTACCTCTTGACGGGCCGGCACGGCTTCTTCTCGTGCTACGAAGCGTTCATCCACATTGTGGACTCGATGTTCAACCAACACGCCAAGTGGCTGAAGGTAACGCGCCACATCCCCTGGCGGCGGCCGATCGCTTCGCTCAACTATCTCCTCACCTCGCACGTGTGGCGCCAGGATCAGAACGGCTTCAGCCATCA
>JANMQV010000053.1:0-1603 GCA_031370645.1 Candidatus Eiseniibacteriota bacterium
TCTTCGTACCCCCTCGTCTGGGCGCCGGTTCCCGGGCCGCTGTGGCCGGCCGCCTGCCGTGGCTGGCCGCCCGCCTGCCGTGGCCGGCCGCACACCGTGGCCGTTGACCCCTCGCCCCCAGCCTCCTATGATTCGGCAACACGACGGAATTGCTTGAGCCGCTACACCCGCTCGACCCGTTGGCCCCTGATTCGCCCCTGACTCGCCCCCGATTCAGCCGATTCACCCGACGGGGTCGTTATCTCTCCCGGGGGACGGCATACATCAGCAATCCAATTGATCACGTTTCTCGTTACTTTCTGGCCTCCCGCTATAACGCCCCCGAAAAAGAAGACCACCATGCCGCGCCGTTATCTGAAACATGACCTACGCATTCTCACTCGCGCATCGCGCGCGGGCATCGTCACGCTGCCCGAAGCGGCGACGCGATGTACCTCTACGACGCCTTAAGTGCGTATCGCACCTCCAGCGAGTGGGACGAGGTGTCCTTCGCGGAATGCATGCGTGCGATCGGCAGCGGGGCGGCGTACAAGCGGCTCGTCGTGCTGGCGGAACGGAAGCGCCTGGCGATGGGCGAGGTATTCGCCGACGCAACCGGCCGCCGGACCTCGGGTGTGATCGATCTCGACCCGACCAAGCCGAGTGAGGGGCGAATCCGCTCCTCCTGGGGAATACGACTGAACGCGGACCTGGAGGGCCGGGATCTCCCCGAAGATGAAACCATCCAGGACGACTTCATCGAGGGTGTCGACGACCCGGACGATCCCTAGACCCCGAATATTCGCGAATGGCTACCACTTCAGCGTCAGGCCCGGATGGACGAGAATCGCGCTGTTGTTGTCGTACGTGACTCCGATCGAGTAGATGAAGGAGCCGGTCGGGTGGTAGCGAGCGCCGAGACCTCCGACCAACTCGGCGCCGCCGATTTCGGGCGTCAGTTGGCTCTCGGCGCCGGTCGTCGCCTGATCGGTCCCCTCGTTCAGCGCCGCGCTGCTGCCGAATATCTCTCCGACGATTTCGAACCGATCGTTCGCATGGAATTCCTCCGCGACGCCGAAACTCTGGACGTTGTTCACCTTCGCCCCCGCCGGCTTTCCGACGACCGTGTATCCCAGATTGAGGTGCGTGTCCCACCGACCGAATCGCTTGCTGCCGATCAAGTAGGTCGTGAAATCCGCTTTCCCCGACCCGATTCGCACATTCCGCGCCGTGGGAATCTTCACCTCGCCGGCGATGGCGAACGATGGGGTGTGCGCGCGCTCCGCGAAAAGGACTCCGGTCAAGGTCGCCTCGATGTCTCCCACGCCGCGCTCTGAGGCGAGCCCCTTGTCGTGGATCGAGGTGAACGGCACAGGCTCCACGAGCAGCTCCAGACGGTTGCTGATGCCGTAGCCGATGGCGAACGGCAGTGCGCTCTCCGTCCCGGCCGAGGAAGTCTGATGCTCCGCACCCAGCTCCACCTCAATGGTGCCGCGCGGGAGAAGTCGGGTCGATTCGGTCTCGAGCGGCTGCCCGGCCAGGGCCGCCGCGGGGAACAGAACCGCGCCGAGCGTTACCGCACGGCATAGCGTTTGGATTCGTTTCATCGTCAATCCCCCCGTCC
>JANMQV010000086.1:0-4973 GCA_031370645.1 Candidatus Eiseniibacteriota bacterium
GTCCGTGGCGAGCTCGTGAAGACCGTGGCGAGCGGCAACTACGCCATGGGCTCGCACGAAACCACGTGGGACGGTTCGAACCGCTCCGGTGGCAAGGTCGGCTCGGGCATCTATTTCGCGAAGGCCAGCGTTGGCGATGGCAAGGGCGGAGAAGTCACGTCCGACGTCGTCAAGATGGTGATGGCGAAGTAAGTAGTCGCTAGAATCAGCAACGCAGCGGCTGCGGGGCTTCGGCTCCGCGGCCGTTTTCTTTTGCCGCCTGCTGTGTTGGGGCGGAAACCTGCAACGATGCGATTACTGGCCCTCGGCGAAATCGAATTCCCAACCGACCACGGCCTGCCACGACCCGTCCGATTTGAGAATTATCCCCTCCTCCACCTTGAGCCGATCGCTGAGGTGTTCGGCGAATCCAAGCGTACCCTCACTTTCGGACTGACCCTGTTCCGGACCGCCGAGATTGGCCAGCCCGCCGAGACTTCCCGGTTGGCCGTGAAAGCGGCCGCCGGCACCGATGCTCGTGACCACCTCGGCCTCGACGTCGAGCACGGCCGTAACTTGCCATTCCGCCGCGAGAGAGGCCTCGAACGTGTTCTTGAGACTGACTCCCGGAGGGCTGCCGATGAACGTGTACACCGCGTTTAGATCCAGATCGAACGGCACGAGTTCCTTGCTTACGATGACGCCGAATGAGTAGTCCGGCTCGCCGGTACCCAGGTCGCCCCGGCGGGCGGTCGGCCACTTGACCACTCCTTCGAGAGCGAGTCCCGGTCGATAGCGGCGCTCGGTCGGAAACTCGCACGTAACCGTGGTCTCGAGGTCGCCGAGTCCGGTGATCGAACCGCCGGCATGCTTCCGGACGACGACGTAGCTTGGCTCGACGCTCAGCTTGAACATGCGGGTGAATCCGTACTCCACGAGGAACGGGAAGCCATATTCGCTCTCTTCACCGTCGGTCTCGTACTCGATCCCCGAACCGACCGTGAGGGCCAACTCCTTGTATTGGCCCGGTCGTTTCGTCTTGAAGATCACCGCCCCGGCCGGCGGGGCGGATAGGATCGAGATTGCCGCAGCCAGGATGCACACGGCGGCCGTGCGGCGCAAGATTCTCAAGGCCGCGTCACCGAAATCAGTGTCACGACGGACTTGTCTGCGGCTTCTTCGCGAATGAAGCCGATCCCCTTCGCGTACCACTTCTTGTCGGTGCCGGACTCGAGCAACGACCACTCTTTCGTGCGGACGCAGCCTCCGAAGGAACCGAACGGTACGAACACCGAGTCGTTCACGGCCACAACTTGTCCCATGTCTTCCGCGTGGCCGGGACCATACTCCTGGCGATACGGCTTTCCCGGAGCGGGGTTAGCCGGCATGACAATGCCCGGCTGATTCTCGCCGACCCCGGCTTCCCACGACCCTTCCGTGTCGACCTGGCCCTTGGCGTGGTACTCCTTCGTGTCCTCGCCGAAGTACCAGACATTCCCCTGCTTGTCCTGTGCGTACCAATCAAAGGTGTCTTCCTTGAGGACTCCCTTCTCCCGGACCACATCGTGAACCACGACGCACTTCACGCCCATGATTACCTTGGTGTCAGCGGTAACGGTCACCACGTTCTCCGTCGTGTGCCTGCCCAATTTCTCGATGAACTTGTACGTCGTCCCCGGCACCAGCGGCAGGTAGGGATGGTCTACCGCCGACTGGAATTCCTCGGGATCGATTCGCGGATGGTAGTCATCTTTCTTGGCGTCGGTTCGTGGGGGACAGGCGCTGCAAGCTAGTGCCAGCGCCACCGTCAGGACGAGGGCCCTCGGGTTGATCATTCGCATGGCGGACTCCTTTCGCGGTCTCTGGTACCAATCCGTGCTTCCGGAGGACGTGGGTGGGAAGCGGGTGCGCATCCGCCTTCCACGACAGGGGTATACCCCGGCTCCCTGACGGGAGGATGACGGGGGAATTAGGTTCTAGTCATCTCTGCAGATGTCGCGATCAGCCCGATCGGGCGCAATGAGAAAGGGGAGCCGAGTTCAACTCGGCTCCCCTTCCGCTGATCATGATCACCTTCCGCGGCTGGGCGGTCCTAACCCGCTCGGCCCGGTATTACCGACTACGGCATGGCCGGCAGCGTCGGCGATGCGTTCACGTACGCGAAGGCCGTCTTCATCATCGCGGTCGACTGCGCGTCCTTGATGAAGTATGGCGGGAATCCGATCGAGACCGAGCGTCCGATCACGCCCGAAGTTCCCGTCGCGGGCGTGATGGTCCCACCTCCGAATCCGCCCAAGTCGTGCGCCTGCACCTGGACGCCCACGACGAGGTTCTCACGCGGAGACTGGGCTCCCAACATGTAGATCCCGATCGGAGCCCCATGATAGGTCCAGAGCGCGGTCGAGATCGGCCGGTTCAAGTCTTCACGGCGAATGATCCCCTGATTCGGCTCGCAATTGAAGAGCGACGCCATCCTCCACCCTTCGATGCGTGGCAAGCCCGGAGACCACGCCACCTCGGGATCACCCGCGGCGAGTTTGCCGTTCCACTTGGCGGTCGCACCGGTGTCTACTTCCGCCGACGCGTACCCGAGAGCGGCGCCCTGCGAGGTGACTCGTCCCGCTAGGAAGTCCTTCGCCCCCTGGCTGCGTAGCCCCTCGTTCGTGGGCTTGGCGCCGTCGATTCCCATCATCGAGCGGGGAAAGAATGTCTGGAGGTACCCCAGCGTCCCCGGCTGGAACGCGAAGCAGATTCCACGCGAGAAGTTGGCCGTGAGCGCGGTGGTCGGAACGACCACGTTGGTTGCGAGCGAGAATCCGGTCAGGATGAGCGTTCCTCCCGCCCGCATGTAGCCGCCCAACTCGCTATAGGCGCCGCCGACCAGCGTCAGGAATAGTCCGGTCGGATTGCTTGCGGCGTTGTTGAAATCGACGCTCCAGATCACGACCCGATAGGGCGCCAGATCCGCGGGGAGCGGCTGCTGTCTTGAGGCCCCACCGTCGCTCGATCCGCGATTGAAGGTGTCCCAGTCGCGTCTCCCCATCCCGAATTGAAGCGAGATCGGCGTGAGAATGTTGATTCGCCACCACTCGTCCTCCTCGAGGTCGGAGGGGAATTGGAGCGATCGAGCCGTTCCACCCGACGGAGGTAGTGAATCGTCCACGTAGAGGTACTGAGGTGGATTGTTGATCCCCGGTGGATCCTTGAATGTCGGATGCACGATTCGGAATGGAATGACCGCGTTCGTGAACAATCCCCCGTCGTCGAAGGCGCGCACGAAGAGGAAATGGAGTCCGATCGTCAGGTCCTGGGGCCGGTACGTCACGGCGTTACTCCGGACGTCCGTCGCCGGAAACGAGGCCGTGTCGTCGAGCGCGTACGTGTAGCCCGTGATCGCGCCGCCGTAAGCGTCGGCCGAGGCGGTCCAGGAGAAGGAGATCAATTCTCCCTCGAAGATCTGAATTTCACGCCGCGGGAAATCCTCCGGTCCCGAGGTGCACGAAAGCGGAATGGTCAGCACGCTGGCGGTGACGCAAAGCTGGGGTCCGGGATTACGAATCGTCACCGTGAAGTGCCGGATATTTCGAACGAACGCGAGATTCTTCTCCCGCGCCCCCGCTTGGTCCACCGCGCGAAGGGCGAAGACGTACTCGCCGGGAGTGGCGTTGCGGAACCGGATCCGATTTCCGCGAACTCCGATCCAGTCCCAGTCTCTATAGTTCTTCTTGCCGTTGGGATCTTCGAGGCTATCTCCGACGCTGAAGTTGATGAGGTCGGTGTACACCTTTTGATCGAATGTCGGCAGCACGTCGTGCCCGGGCTCCTTGAACGCGTTGACGAGGAGCAGAAGGTATTCGAAGGAGTCGACCGGCGCCCGTCCACCGGTTTCGCCGCCGTCGGGGTCCGTCCCTTCCCACTCGAACGTGAAGTTCGGGCCGATGAGCGAGTTGAACGCCGAAGGCCCGCGCAGAATCCGGGAGGTCGGCGGAATCGTCTTGGTGGAGAAGAACCGCTTGGCGGGAGTGGGATCGATTCTTCCTTCGTTGTCCTCGGAAGCCACCCAGAAGACATGCCCGCGGATTTCCTTCACCGGATCGACGAGGAGCAGGAGCGTCGTGTCCTTGGCCGTCGTCGACTGCCATTTCGAGTGATCGGTCTCCAAGGTGTCCGCGTCGATGGCATAGCGGAAGCGGACGACTTCACCGTCCTTGTCGTAGCCGTTCCAGAAGAGACGCACACGGTAGCCGGCCGTATCGCCTTCGAGCGGCGCGTAGGTGAGCTCCGTTTCGGGAGCCGTGTGCACCGGGGCAGGCCCCGCTCCCTTGTCCTTGGCGCACCCGCCGAACAGCGCGGCAACCGCCGCCACGGTGAGCACGGGGACCAGCTTCAGGATGTTTCGCATCATCGAATCGCTTGCTCCTCTATCCTCGGCGTGGTCGCGTTAGGGATGGGGACAATTTCCGGTACAGGCACTGTCGGCGTAATTGACATCGAAGGTCACCCTCAACCGTTCGTCGGAGAAGAAGGACCCTCGGTCTTGAACGCGCAGTTCCACCACGTGGGGATTCGTGGGATTGAAATCTCGGAAAACGCGCTCGGGAATGGCGGTCCAGCTTCGGCCTCGTACCGTCACCGTCTGCAAATTGTTCTCGAGGTAGAGCTCCGCGAATCCGGGGAATCCATCCTCCTCGTCCTCCGCGGTCCACGAGAAGAGTTTGTACTTCTGGCCCAGACTGCAGCAGTCGCTCACGGTGAATCCCGTGATCTTCGGTTTGAAGTTGCAGTTGAACACGAACTCGCCGGAATAGGCGCTTCCGGAAATCCGGTTTGCGAGATCGCGGGAGCGGACCAGCATCTTCATTCCGATCCCGGCGTCGAGCGAGTCGAGAATCAGGTTCGAGAATCCGAGCGGACCGAGCACGTCTGGATCGTTCGTATCGAACCGAATTCCCGGGGCGAGTTCGGGCAAGAAACCGACGATATAAGGTTCCCCG
>JANMQV010000111.1:0-1960 GCA_031370645.1 Candidatus Eiseniibacteriota bacterium
TACGCGCTCTTCGACAATCTGTCGCTCGGCGTGATCGCCACGGCTCCGCCGTCGATCATCACGCGCGACATCGATCTCTATAACGACACGTTCAAGACGACCTCGTTCTTCGTGAACGACAACATCAACTCCCCGCTCGGCGACAGCACCGTCGTCCAGGTGAGCGCGTCGCGCGGATACAAGAGCGGGTTCATGTACTACCGGCTGAACGGCGGCTCGTTCGCCAGCACGGCGCTCGTCGGCTCCACACCGGCCCTTCCGACCTTCCGCTACGCCGACGTTCCCGCGGGCAACTACCCCGCCAACACGACGGTCGAGTACTACTTCGCCGTGACCGACAGCACCGACCAGACGACCTACGCGCCGGCCAATGCGCCGACCGCGCAGAAGTACTTCTCGGCGTCCGTCCTCCCGGTGAAGACGGCCACGAACCCGGCTCTCTCCTGCTTCGATAGTCTTTCGACGATCCTGTTCGTGAACCACTTCTCCGGGCGCGAGACGAGCGCGCGGATGGCCGACGCGCTCAAGTCGCTTGGCTATAAGTTCGACACGTGGGACGTGAACGGCCCCTCGAGCGGCATCGGCAACGCCCTCGGCGGCTCCTCGCCGAGCGACCCGATGTACCGCTGGCCGGTGACGGACGTGAACTCGCTCATCCAGTACAAGACGATCATTTGGCACTCGGGCGATCTCTCCGCGGGCACTATCACCCGGGAAGATCAGCAGGTGATCCAGTCGTGGATCCAGCAGTCGGGCAAAGACCGCAATTTCTGGATCAGCGGCGACGACGTTGCCTACGAATTGGGGCAGCTCGGCGTCGACTACAACAGCTTCCTCTCGTTCACCTGCGGCGCCCGCTTCACGCGCGACATTTGGGAAAACGTCCCGCAGGACACGCTCCACCCGATCGTCAGCGGCCTGCTCGGCAGCCCGACCGCGGGACGCTCGATGCACCTGAACGGCGACTGTCCGCTCATCAACGCCTTCGACATGGTGTCGCAGTCGAGCACCGCCCAGTCGAGCGGCAAGTCGGGGATCCTCCTCAAGTACCCGAATAACCAGCCCGCCGCCACGCGCTACGCCACGAAGTATTCGCCCGTCGGCCTCGACAGCGCGCGCGCGGTCTTCATGGGCTATAGCTACAACTCGATCGAAGAGGGTGGCGAACGGATCCAGCTCATGAAAAACATCGTGAACGCGTACTTCAAGGAGAACGCATGCTACGCGGCCACGGCCGTGGAGGAGTCGGGAACTCCCGAATCGCCGCGCTTCCAGAGCGAACTCTTCCAGAACGCTCCGAACCCGTTCAATCCCGAGACGACCATTCGCTACACCGTCTCGCAGCGGGGCCTGGTCACGATCGACATCTTCAACGTCAACGGCGCGCGCGTCCGCACGCTCGTCGAGAAGGCGCACGAAGCGGGGGTCTATTCGACCCGCTGGAACGGCACCGACGACTCCGGCCGCCACGTGGCGAGCGGCGTCTACTTCTATCAGTTGCGCGCGGGCGGCGGCTTCACCGATTCGAAGAAGCTGATCCTGCTCAAGTAACGTCCGCGGCGCCACCGGGCGCCCGGCTCTCGATTCGAACGAACGGCCCGCGACCTCCGCGGGCCGTTTCGCTTGCGCGTTTCGCGCGAACGCAATTTCCACGGCGCTTATCGTGGCGGCGCTCGCGTCGTCGAGACGGCCGGCGCTCACGACCCAATCGCCTCGGCGAACCGCCAGAGCCACCCCGACCCGCGCCGGCGCGCTTCCCCGTCCCACGCGAAGCCGCGCCCCCGCGCCGAGCGGAATCTCCAGCGTGACGCGCGGACTTCCGCGGCCGCGATCTCCTCCGCGATCCGCGGCGGCGAATCGGAGTCCTCCCGACGAGATGGACGCGCGGAGTTCCAATTCCGGCCTCACGCCGAGCGCCGCGGCGCCGTCGCTTCGCGCCGCCCGCGCGGCGAACGCTTCG
>JANMQV010000121.1:0-4418 GCA_031370645.1 Candidatus Eiseniibacteriota bacterium
TTGCGACGACCACTTGAATCTACCCTGGCTCTTTTTAGAATGACCCGCCCCGTCTGTGTCTTCGCCAGCTCACGCCGAAGCCGCGCCACCTCTGCGTCGTCGGGCTTCATCTTCCCGGGACCCGGGAATGCCTGCCTCGAATCCAACCGGATTGCTCGAGCCCATTTCCGGATCAGGTTCTCGTGGATCCCCAAATCCTTGGCCGCCTGCCGGTACGTCACCCCCCGCTCGACCACCAGCCGAACGGCCTCCACCTTGAACTCACGACTGAAGACCCGCCTTCCCATTTGCCACCTCCAGATCCAGCTATCCACCTGACTCGGTGTCAGGAATACCGGGGAAAGGCCACAGTTCCAACTTCCATGTCAGAGCCGACTCCGCTCCGCGTTGAGTCGTATGATCCAGTCGCCTGTAGTCTCAGAATGTTGCTGTGGCGAGAAGGCCAACACCCGCCGCACTGATTGACGGCGTGATGAGAATGCCCACTTGCCCCCGGCGAACCTTGTCGTTGTGAACCTGGGCCGAGTGAGGGGCACGCAGAATGTCCCAGACCAGCGACGCTCCTCCGACGATCGCGCCGATCGCGGCCATGGCGTTCGACCCGCTGGTCGCTCCTTGCTCGGAGCCGGCCGCGAGACCTCCGACGGCGACCGCACCCCCAGCCAGAGCTCGGATTCCAATACCGGCGAAGGCTGGGCCAGGGCGGGCCGCATAGAAGTGCCCCAACGAGGGCCCTATGATCAGAGCTCCGACGAGAATGATGGCGGCCCCATCCGGGGCGCCACGTGCCTTCCAAACGAGGGGTGCGCTGGCAGCCGTGGGAAGCGCCGTGCCGAGGAGGGACCACAACAGGGCTGTTTTCTTGGACCGGAGGCCGGGGGCTTCTTCACCCGATTCAGCGGAGACGGCCATGCTGTCTCCAAGAACGAGGGCGATCGGCGCTCCGCCGGTCTCAAACGACAGGGACGCAGGCGCGGGCATGGGCTCGCCCGATGAGCGCCCGGCGGCGCCGGCAATGGTGAACACGCAGGCGGCTATCAGGGCTCTTGCCGACCACGCACTGCCATGTCGCCAGCCGGAACGCCGCGAGATGGACACTCGTAAAGCAATCATGGCATCACCCCCCACTTAAGGAACCGGGAATCAAACGCGGCTCGGGAACCGGATCAGTTTCCACCATCCCGACCGATACGTTCTCCCACTGCTCGGTCCGGAATTGTGCGCCGAGCATGCCGCCGAGAACTGCCCCACCGACTGCGAACAAGACTCCGCTCGTCAAGAACGCCAGGCCCCGATACTCGCCCGAGGAGCTGGATACGACGTGGGCGGTCGCGACACCTGCGAGTAGACCGAGACCCATGCCCACCAATCCGTGCCCTTTGGTTCCACGACTTCTCTCCAGATTGTCGATCACTGAAAGCGGGATGGGGTCGGTCCATTCGGACTGTTTGCCGCGCGAAGCCTTGATGTTCCCCTTCACTTCGAGCGTATCGAAGCGAACGGCGAGTAGCGTTCCGACGAGCCGTGACGGAAGAACGCTCGGCGCATCGATGCGAATCCTCGTGCCTGGCATGAGGAGGGCGCTCAGCCTGTCATTCCTGCGCGGCCCGTCAGCAATCGCACCTTCAGCCGGACGGCCTTGTGCCCCGTCACCCTACAAAGACGCCTCTATCGGTGAAAGTGCACGCGCCATCCTTGGCGCCCGTTCAGTTTGCCACTGCCAGTAACCCGGAGATCCGCCGCAACATTGCCTGGGAGTAGAGGTTATGGTACGGTCATTGAACTGGATCGAAACACGATTGGCCGCCGAGGGTCTCGATGAACGCCAAGGAGCATGAGGCCCAGCCCGAGATTGCTGATTTCCTTTCCGCCCTGAGCCGAATCTCCACGAGGGCAGGCGATCCGGTCCTTGCGCGCGTGCGTCTGCAGGAGTGTCTCGGCGCGATTGATGCGTGCGCCTCCCCTCGCGTCGCCGCAGCCGCCTTTCAGGCCGCTGCGGAACTGGCCAACTCGATTGGTCAGTTCGAGCACGCCTTGGAATTCTATTGCGCGTGCTTTCGCATGCTCGGTCAGAACGGGCATCGCTCGAGCCTCCCCGAGGCGCGAGATTGCGCCCTTGCTCTGCGTCGCCTCCGGAGCGAATTGGGCGATCAGCGCTTCGGACGCGCGTGGGCCGCGGCCCGGCGCGCACCATTCCCTCTCGAACTCAATCTGGATCGGACACGCCGCTGGCTCGATGGTTTGGATCCTCTCCATTACGACCCGAAGAGCCAACCAGACGACTCGGACTCGCCACATCAGGCGAGAGCCACGCCAGGCACGACGGCAGCCCTGATTCTTCGTGCGAATGCAGGAAGCGACGCGGCGCGGGAGGATCTTGCGGGCCGGCACTTGGAGTCGCTTCGGCGATTCGGCCATGGCCGCCTCCCACGCCATGCCCGCGACCTCATGGATACCGACGACCTGGTCCAGGTTTCGGTTGAGCGTGGACTCCATCGAATCGATCAACTCAAGTCCGAGCGGAAGGGCGGTTTCTTCGCATACCTAAGAAAGATTCTCCTCAACCTGGTGCGCGATGAAATTCGCCGAACTTCGAGACGGCCTCGAAGAGTGCCACTGAGCGAATCCATGCCGTCGCCGTCGCCATCGCCACTCGAGGAACTGCTTGGGAGGGAGGCCTCCGGTGGATACGAGTCGGCTCTCTTCAAGCTGCCCTCAAAGCAGCGCACCGCCCTCGACCTCCGCATCGAGCAGGGCTTCTCCTACCAGGAAGTTGCCGATGCGGTCGGATGCCCGTCAGCCAATGCCGCCCGGATGCTCGTCGCGCGGGCACTGAAGGACCTCGCGGGGCGGATGACTTCCGCACGACAGCGAGAGCGGACGTAAGCGGCGAGGGAGCCGCGTAAGCGGAACCAACGGCCGACTTCGGGGCGGCGTTGAATGCCACGATGCGTCTTTCCTCCAAAAGGCGAACCTGCGAGTAGCGCCTAGGCCCTTGGGAGGACATCTCCCATTCGACGCAGGGGAGCCCCGACGGACTTTGTGTGCGGCGAATGTGGGTTCCGCTGCTTCTGATTTTACGGACCTACACGATGGCCCCGATGGGGCTCTGCCGGTGGGCTGCGCTCGTCGACACGAGATCGAAGTCTCGCGATCGACTTCATGAACCGACTTACGCTTGGCTGGCGTAGCGGCTACCTCACTGCCCGCGCCGACCACCACCGCTCGAGGGGCGGCGCCACTCGATCTGCCACGATCGCGATAGCGATTCCCGCAATGATATCGACGACCCAGTGATGCCGCAGATAAACCGTCCCCAGAATTAACCCTCCACCGAAGAAGAGCATCACCGGGAAGAACCACCGCAGATGCCGCCACGCGAGCAGCGTTCCGAGGAACATGACGCCGCCGTGGAGCGATGGGAACGCGCCCTTCGCGGTCAGCGGCACTGCCGCGGTCGCGGCGCGTGTCCATTCGAGAAACGGAATGACTCCCACGAGCGGCGGTCCGAACTGATCGGGAATGGCGTAACGCGGAGGGCCGGCCGGGAGGAGCACGTAGCCGATGTAGCCGACGTAGAGGCAGAGGACGATGCTCACGAGGGTCTCGCGGAACGATTTCCATTCGCCTCGGATGTAGAGCAGAAAGCCGAGAAGCGGCGGGAGGAAGTAGAAGAGCCAGTAACAAATCGTGAAGAAGTCGGTAAGGATGGGGTTGGCGAAGCGCTGCGCCCACACGGTCGGCTCGACGCCGAAGAGTTTCACGTCGAGGCGGTAGAGGAACCCGGTGATGTCCGGCGCGTTGAAGAAGGCAATCATGTCGTGGAGATTCACGTAGACGTTTGCCGCGAAGAGAAACGGCAGGACGTCACGCGCGAACGGCCACTGCGGTTTCGTGCGGGCGATCCAGAGAAAGATAACGACGCTTCCGGCCAGGAGGATCAGGCGCGTGAAGGCGTCGGGGTAGTCGGCCGTCGGACCCTGGAGCGGCACGCCACCACCGAACGCGGCGATCGAGCCGAGGGCGTAGGCCATCGGCACGAAAAGGAGAAGGCTCGCGATCTCTTCGGGACGGAACGAGAAGAAAAGCCGCGAGAAGCCGACGCGGGCGGCGTTCGTGGCTCCGCCCCGAGCCGATTCGGAGTCCGGGCTCGTCACCGTGTCGGTGCGGGCACCGCCGCCGTCGCGGCCGCCTTGGATTCGGGTGCCCGTCCCGCCTCCGGCGCTCCAAGGCGAACGCGAGCGTCGAGCGCGATCGCGGGCGTATCGCCCGGGAGGGCGAGTACGGGATTGAGATCGAGTTCGAGAAGCTCGGGATGTTCGCTCGCGAGGTGCGACACGCGATGAAGGAGATCGAGGAGTGAAGCCTCGTTCGCCTTCGCGGCACCTCGGAAACCATTCAGAAGCGGATAGCCTCGA
>JANMQV010000143.1:0-40321 GCA_031370645.1 Candidatus Eiseniibacteriota bacterium
CCGGCCTCGAAGCACCGCGGAAGGAAGAAGAAGAGCGACAAGGACGCCGCGGCGGCTACGACGGCCAACAAGGACGGAGGAAAGCCTGCGGAGATCCGGGGCGTCTTCGTGATGGGGAAAGAAGGCGCGGTCGCGTTCCGCAAGGTGACGACCGGCCTTTCGAGCGACACCGACTACGAAGTCAGCGGAGACCTGAAGCCGGGCGAGAAGATCGTGACCGGCCCGTTCCGCGTTCTGCGCACGCTCAAGCCGGAGCAGCGCGTGCGCGTCGAGGAACCCAAGAAGTCCGGCCAGCAGGAGAAGAAATGAGCGTCGAGAACGAGCCGGCGAGCGCGGGCACTTCATCCTGGGATGGATTGCTGATCGACATCCGCGACGTCCGGAAGATCTACGTGATGGGCACGAACGAAGTCCGCGCGCTGGACGGCGTGGATCTTCAAGTCAAGAAAGGCGAGTACCTCGCCATCATGGGACCGTCGGGCTCGGGAAAGTCGACCCTCATGAACATGATCGGATGCCTCGATACGCCGACGAGCGGCTCCTATAAGCTCCGCGGGACCGAGATCCGCGAGCGCGAGGACGACGAGCTGGCGCGCATCCGGAATCAGGAGATCGGGTTCATCTTCCAGACCTTCAATCTCCTGCCGCGCGCCGACGCGCTCCACAACGTGGAACTTCCGCTCATCTACGCCGGGAAGCCGGCGAAGGAGCGGCGTGCCCGGGCGAAGGAGATGCTCGACCTGGTCGGACTGGGCGAGCGGATGCACCACCGCCCGAACGAGCTCTCCGGGGGCCAGCGTCAGCGCGTCGCCATCGCGCGCGCGCTCGTGAACAACCCGTCGATCGTTCTCGCCGACGAGCCGACCGGAAATCTTGACTCGAAGACGGGGACCGAGATCATGGCGCTCCTCGACGAGATCCACACGAAGGGGAACACCGTCATTCTCGTCACGCACGAGGAGGAAGTCGCCGCGCTCGCCCATCGCGTGGTCCGGCTCCGGGACGGCCTCATCGAATCGGACAAGAGGCACGCGCCCGCCGGCGGTCCGGGCGCATGAACCCCCCGGCTTCGCCCCCGCGCGACTTCTGGATCGCGCAGCGGGAGAATCTGCGCATCGCGCTCGACGCGCTCCGCGCCAACAAGCTTCGCTCCATCCTCACGGTCATCGGAAACGTCGTGGCTGTCATGTCGGTGATCGCGGTGGTCGCGATCATCGACGGGCTGAACACCTACGTCAGCGACAAGGTGCTCCAGCAGGGACTCGGCGTCCTCACGATCGACAAATACGGCTTCATCACGAGCGAAGACGAATTCCGCGAAGCGGAAAAGCGCCGCGACCTCGGACTCGACGACATGCAGGCGCTTGCGTCGCGCATGACACTGGCGGAGCACGTGGTCGCTCAGGCGTCCCGCCGCCGCATCGTTCGCGCGGGCAGCACCGAGCTCCAAGGTGTCGACATCACCGGGACGACGGAGGGGTACGAGCGGGTCTCGAAGCTCGATGTGGAGCAGGGACGGCATCTCGAAGCATCCGATGTCGAGCGGCGACGGCCGGTCTGCGTGATCGGTACCGAGGTGGCGGAGAAGCTCTTCCCACGCACCGACCCGATCGGAGCGAGTCTCCGCGCCGGGGGCCACGAGCTCCGCGTCGTGGGCATCTTCGCCGAGCGGGGAAACGTCCTCGGCACGAGTCAGGACAACATCGTCTACGTTCCGCTCGGTCAGTTCTACAAGATGTTCGGATCGCGGGCCGACCTGACGATCCTCGTCCGCGGCCGGGAAGGGGTCGATCCCGCGCGCGTGCAGGACGAGGCTCGCGTCGTCCTCCGGGCGCAGCGGCACGTGCCGATCGGGAAGCCCGACGACTTCGGCATGACGACCGCCGAGACGTTCCAAGCGTTCTGGAAGCAGATCACCGGCGGCATCTTCGCGGGGACGATCGCGCTCGTCGCCATCTCGCTCGTGGTCGGCGGCATCGTGATTATGAACATCATGCTCGTGGCGGTCACCGAGCGGACGCGAGAGATCGGAATCCGGAAAGCGCTCGGCGCCCGGCGCTCCGATCTCACGATGCAATTCCTGAGCGAGGCCGTTGTCCTCTCCCTTTTCGGTGGATTCGTCGGCGTCGTGGCGGGGATCGCGATCGCGTTTCTCATCCGGGCCGCCACGCCCCTTCCGGCCGCGATCCAACCCTGGTCCATTCTCCTGAGCCTGGCCGTCGCCTGTTCGGTCGGACTCTTCTTCGGCGTTTATCCCGCCACCCGCGCCGCGCGCCTCGATCCGATCGTGGCGCTGCGCCAGGAGTAGCCGGTGGCGATCGACGTCCGCGAAGGGGTCGGAATCGCGTTCCAGGCGATCCGCGCGAACAAGATGCGCTCCTTCCTGACCGTGCTCGGCGTGATCATCGGCATCACGTCGATCATGGCGATCGTATCGATCATCGAGGGGCTGAACCGAAGCGTGAAGGCGCAATTGGCCTCTCTCGGGACCGACGTCCTCTTCGTCCGCCCTTTCGCGCCGGGCGCGTGGGTGGGCGACTTTCCCGACAGCCTCCGTCGGAGGAAGTGGTTCAAGGTGGAGGACGCGGAAGCGATCCGCCGCTTCTGTCCCGACGTGGAAGCGGTTGCGCCCCTCAACTTCACCGAGGCGCGCCTCCGCTACCGCGAGAACGAATCGCGCATCACGTTCATCATCGGAAGCACTCCCGACTTCATGGTGACGAATAACATCTCCACGGCGGCGGGGCGATACTTCACCGACGCGGAGGTCGAACGGCGGGCGGCGGTGGTCGTCTTGGGGCCGGAGCACGTCGAGTCGCTCTTCCCGCACCAGACCGCCGTAGGGCGATCGATCACCATCGGCGGTCAACCGTTCACGGTGATCGGGGAGACGGAGCCGAAGGGGCGCCTTCTGGGTCAGAGTCTCGACGACATGGTGATCATGCCGTACACGACGTGTGAAAAGCTCTTCGGTCCGGACCTCCGGATGGTGATCAATGCGAAGCCGGTGTCGCCGGAACGGATCGATGTCGCCATCGACGAGATCCGTGACGTGATGCGACGGCAACGGAAGGTGCCATACCGCCAGAACGACAACTTCGCCGTGTTCACCGACCAGGCGCTCCTCGACCTCTACAACAGCATCACCGGAGCGTTCTACATTGTCATGATCGCCATCGCGTCGATCGGGCTCATGGTCGGCGGAATCGGCGTCATGAACATCATGCTCGTCTCCGTAACGGAGCGGACCCGGGAGATCGGCGTGCGGAAGGCGATCGGAGCGCGACAGCGGGACATCCTGTTGCAATTCATCGTGGAGGCGATGACCCTCACGGGCACCGGAGGAATCGTCGGCGTCGTCGCCGGCCTCCTCGTCGGGTGGCTGGTCGACGTCTTCAGCCCGCTCGCATTCGCCGTTCCGATCTGGGGAATCGTGCTCGCGTTTCTCTCCGCCACCTCGGTCGGACTCTTCTTCGGAATCTATCCCGCCGTGAAGGCCGCGCGCCTCGACCCCGTCGAGTCGCTCCGGTACGAGTAGGGAGCCGGGCGCCGGCGCCGTGATCTTTCGCCACGCCATCGTCCGTCCGCCCGCCGCGTCGTTCGCGCAAGGTCTCACGACGGTCGACCTCGGCGCCCCCGATCTCGCTCTGGCGCTAGCGCAGCATCAGGCCTACTGCGAGGCGCTGTTGGAGTGCGGCCTCGCGCTCACGTGGCTTCCCCCGGAAGTGGCCTTCCCCGACTCGACGTTCGTCGAAGACACGGCCGTGCTGACGCCGCGCGGCGCCATCCTGACTCGTCCGGGCGCGGCCAGCCGAGCCGGGGAAGTGACGTCGATACGTCCGGCGCTCGAGCCATTCTTTCCCATTCAGCGCGTCATCGAGGCACCCGGCACGCTCGACGGCGGCGACGTCTGTGAGGCCGGGGAGCACGTCTTCATCGGCATCTCGGAGCGGACGAACGAGGAAGGGGCGCGCCAGTTGGCAGTTTTTCTCCATGCGGACGGATACGCGACGGCGACGGTGGACATCCGGGGCATCGCGGGAATTCTCCACCTGAAGAGCGGCGTCGCGGCGCTCGACGACCGACGACTCGTCGTCATTCCCGAATTCCGCGAGCATCCGGCATTCCAGGCGCACGAACTCCTCTCGGTCGCTTCGGAGGAGGCCTACGCGGCGAACGCGATCCGTGTGAACGATCGCCTGATTCTAGCCGCGGGCTATCCGAAGTTCGAAGAAGCGGTCCGCCGTCTCGGACACGATCCGTTGGCGCTCGAGATGTCGGAATTTCGGAAGATGGACGGCGGACTGAGCTGCCTTTCACTTCGCTTCTGATGGCCCGCCGCGCCACGCTCGGGGCGCCTGGCCCGTTTCGCCGGCCCCGATTAAGCGTGTGGTAAACTGTCCCGGCTCAAATGGCGATTCGCTTCTACCGCCAGCGTCACATCCGATGGAGGAATTCATGCGCGCCGCGTTCCCCGCTCTCGCCCTTTCGGTCCTTGTGGCCGCCACGATTCTCAGCGCGATGCCTGGTTTCGCCCCGCCGGCCGCCGCGGCTGCGAAGATTCCCATCACGAAGCTCGCCGACCTGCCGCCACACACGTACAAGATCGCGGACAAGCCGAGCGCGCTCGTCTCGAACAAGCCGGCCATTCTCGAGTTGGCGACCGCGGTCGAGAAGGACATGAGAGGGGACCTCGACAAGTACGACATCCAGGATCAGACCGCGACGCGGCGGATCTACGGCACGCTCCTCACGATCGCGATGCTGAAGCACGACTACCCGGCCGCGCGAGAACTGGTGACGACCGTCCGGGGGCTCCAGGAGAAGCCGGCGCAGAAGCTGACTTCCGGCTTGCTGGCGGAAGCGATCATGAAGACGAACGAATCGGCCGCGCCCGATCCGCACGCCGCGCTCCGCGCGAACCTCGAAGCCTCGCTCCGGGCGCTTCCGTACCAAGAGGTGCAGGATGTGCTCAAGTCGGCGAAGGGAAGTTTTGAGGTGACGTCGTTGAATCTTATGGTCGGCAGCATGCAGGCGAGCGTCGACCCCGCCGCCAAGGACGGAACGCTCAGCGGCGATTTCGCGACGGGGCTTGTTCAGGCGGGGTACGTGGCCGCCGAGATCCTTCCGTTCAAGGACGACATCGTCGCGGCGTACGCTGCCGTGCTCGACGCGAACAAGACGGAGGCGAAGGCCGATATCTGGGCGGCCCGCGACGTGGCGCTCGACGCTGGCTCGAAGCTGACGCCGGTCGTCGTCGGGATCTGGGATTCCGGCGTCGATGTCGCCCTCTACCCGAACCGCCTCTGGACGAACAGCAAGGAAATCGCGGGAAACGGAAAGGACGACGACAAGGACGGGTTCATCGACGACGTGAACGGCATCGCCTGGTCGCTCCATTCCGACCCGGAGACGCCGTTGCTTTTTGATTTCGAAAAAGCGGTGGGCGATCGCGCCAAGTTCAAGGGCGACCTGAAGGGGTTCGAGGATCTGCAGGCGAATCTCGAAACTCCCGAGGCGACCGCGCTCAAGCAGAAACTGAGTTCGCTGACACAGGAACAGGTGAAGCCGCTCCTCGAGGGGCTGAACGCCTATGCGCAGTACGCTCACGGTACGCATGTTGCCGGCATCGCCGCCAATGGAAATCCGGCGGCGAGACTCCTGGCGTGTCGCATGACGTTCGACTACCACGCGGTTCCCGAGAAGCCGACCGTCGAGCAGTTCACGAAGGACGGGAACGCCATGGCGAAGTCGGTCGCCTACTTCAACACGAACGGCGTGCGTGTCGTGAATATGAGCTGGGGCGGAGACCTCAAGTCGATCGAAACAGCCCTCGAGCTCAACAACGCGGGCGGAACTCCGGAAGAGCGGCGGATCTTGGCCCGGAAGCTCTACGACATCGGATACAAGAAGCTCTACGACGCCATGAAGGCGGCGCCGAACGTTCTCTTCGTGATCGCCGCCGGCAATTCGAACAATAACGTGAAGTTCGACGAAGTGATGCCGAGTTCGTTCAAGCTACCGAACATTCTCGTCGCGGGCGCGGTCGACCAGGCGGGGGAGCAGACGTCGTTTACCAGCTTCGGCAACGTCGACGTTTATTCGAACGGCTTCGAAGTCGACAGCTACGTGCCGGGCGGGGAGCGTATGAAGTTGAGCGGCACGAGCATGTCGGCGCCGAACGTCACCAACTTGGCGGCGAAGCTCTGGGCGACGAACCCGAAACTGACCGTCGAGCAGGTGAAGCAGTACATCGTGAAGAACGCCGACGAGAAGAAGTCGGGAGAAAACACGATTCGCCTCATGAACCCGAAGGCCTCGCTGTCGGCGGCCTCGGGCGGCGCGCAGTAGCCCGGAGCGGCGCCGTGGATCAGATCCGCGTTCGCGGGGCGCGCGAGCACAATCTCAAGAATCTCAGCATCGACATCCCGCGGAACGCGCTCGTCGTCCTGACGGGCGTCTCCGGTTCGGGGAAGTCGTCGCTCGCTTTCGACACCCTCTACGCCGAGGGACAGCGGCGCTACGTCGAATCGCTCTCCGCCTACGCCCGGCAGTTCCTGGGGCAGATGGAGAAGCCCGACGTCGATCAGATCGAGGGGCTTTCGCCCGCGATTTCGATCGAGCAACGGACGGCCGGAAGCAATCCCCGCTCCACGGTGGCGACGGTGACCGAGATCTACGACTACCTCCGCCTCCTCTACTCGCGCGTCGGGGTGCAGCACTGTGTGAACTGCGATCGCCCCATTCGGAGTCAGACCGTGCAGGAGATGGTGGATACGCTCTTGTCGTCGCATTCGGGCGCGCGGCTCCAAATCCTCGCGCCCGTGATCCGGGGCCGTAAGGGCGAGTACCGGAAGGAGTGGGTTCAGTGGCGGAAGCTCGGATTCGTCCGCGCGCGCGTGAACGGCGCCTGGCTCGAACTGGAAGAGGACCTGTCGCTCGATAAGAAGAAGAAACATACGATCGAGATCGTGGTGGACCGCTTGGTGGCGGACACCGAGAAGCGGAGCCGCCTCCATGAATCGCTGGAGACAGCGACGCGGCTCGCCGAGGGAATCGCGCTCGTGCTCCTCGCCGATGGGAGCGAGGAAACCCTCTCCGCCGGAGCGGCCTGCACGAATTGCGGCATTTCCTACGAGCCGCTCCAACCCCGCTCCTTCTCGTTCAACTCGCCCTACGGCGCCTGCAAGCCGTGCGACGGGCTTGGAACCACGATGGAGGTCGATCCCGACCTCGTGGTGCCCGACCGTTCGAAGTCGCTCGCCGACGGCGCGGTCTCCGTCTGGGGCGATCCCGACGGGACGTGGACGAAGGGTTCGATCGAGGCGATCGCGAAGCGGCTGAAGATCTCGATGAAGACGCCCTTCGCGAAGCTCCCCGCGGCGGCCCAGAAGGCGATTCTGTACGGGCTCGGCGATGAGAAGATCGACTACAAGTTCAAGATGAAGAGCGGGAAGGTCTGGGAGCACAAGGGGCGCTTCCGCGGCGTGGTGAACGAACTGATGCGCCGGTTCAAGGAGACGACCTCGGATAAGGTCCGCCAGCAGATCGAGCAAAGCATGAGCAAGAAATCGTGCGCCACCTGCGGCGGTGCCCGGCTCAGGGCCGAGTCGCTCGCGGTGCGGGTCGACGGACGCTCCATCGCCGAGTGGGTGGGGCAGCCGGTCAGCCGCGCGCGACGGACGGTGACCGACCTGGCGCTCGCGCCCCGCGAGGCGTCGATCGCGTCCGCCATCGTGAAGGAACTCCGCCAGCGGCTCGAATTCCTGGACGATGTCGGCGTCGGCTACCTCACGCTCGACCGCGCCGCCGCCACGCTCTCCGGGGGCGAGGCGCAGCGGATTCGGCTCGCCACCCAGATCGGCTCCCGTCTGACCGGCGTGCTCTACATCCTGGATGAACCGAGCATCGGACTTCATCCGCGCGACAATCGAAAGCTCCTCGACACGCTTCTCCGTCTCCGCGATCTCGGCAACTCGGTCCTGGTCGTGGAACACGATCACGAGACGATGGAAGCGGCGGACTATCTGATCGACCTCGGCCCCGGCGCGGGGCGGCGTGGCGGATATCTCGTCGCGCACGGGACTCCCGCGGAGGTGCGCGCCAATCCCGAGTCGCTCACGGGGCGCTATCTCTCGGGAGCGCGGGAGATCTCGATTCCGACGTCGCGCCGAGACGGGACGGGGAAGTCGCTCGAGGTGATCGGCGCGCGCGAACACAACTTGAAGAGCGTTCGGGCGCGTTTTCCTTTGGGCACGCTCATCTGCGTCACCGGAGTCTCCGGCTCCGGCAAGAGTACGCTCGTGAACGACATTCTCCATCGCTCGCTCGCGAAGAAGCTCCATGGCGCGCGCGACGTCCCGGGAGCGCACGACCGCATCACCGGCATGGACGAGATCGACAAGGTGGTGGCGATCGACCAATCGCCGATCGGGCGAACACCGCGAAGCAATCCCGCTACCTACACGGGGCTGTTCACGTTCATCCGCGATCTCTTCGCGGCGCTTCCGGAAGCGAAAGTCCGCGGCTACGCGCCGGGGCGCTTCTCGTTCAACGTGAAGGGTGGCCGTTGCGAGGCGTGCGGCGGCGACGGGCTCGTGACGATCGAGATGCACTTCCTCCCCGACGTCTACGTGACGTGCGAGGTCTGCCGCGGGAAGCGCTACAACCGGGAGACGCTGGAAGTGGTCTACAAGGGGAAGTCGATCGCCGACGTCCTCGAGATGACCGTCGACGACGCGCTCGAACTCCTCGGCCCCATCCCGACGATTCGGCGGAAGCTCGAGACCCTCCAAGGCGTCGGTCTCGGTTACATCCACCTCGGCCAGGCGGCGACGACGCTCTCGGGCGGCGAAGCGCAGCGCGTGAAACTCGCCACCGAACTTTCGCGGACCGAAACGGGGCGAACGCTCTATCTCCTCGACGAACCGACGACGGGCCTTCATTTCGAGGATGTTCGGATGCTCCTCGACGTGCTCGATCGCCTCACCGATCGCGGCAACACGGTGGTCGTGATCGAACACAACAGCGACGTCATGAAGCGGGCCGATTGGATCCTCGATCTCGGGCCCGAAGGGGGCGACGGAGGGGGCCGCATCGTCGCCGAGGGGACGCCCGAGACGGTGGCCGCCAACCGGGAATCGCACACGGGCGCCGCGTTGCGGGGCGTGCTGGCCGCCGCGACCCCGAAGCGGGGGCGGGCGAAGGCTGCCGTTTGACATCGCGCCGGGTTGTGGTAAGGTACCGGACTCTACCCGCAACTGACGAAATACAAACGATATGCTCGATACTGCCACCGCGCTGAAGCGGACTCCGTTTCACCCACGCCATGTGGCCGCGGGAGCCAAAATGGTTCCCTTCGCGGGTCACGAAATGCCCATTCAATATGAAGGCATCCTCACCGAGCACCGGACGGTCCGCGCGGGCGTCGGCGTCTTCGACGTGTCGCACATGGGGGAGATTCGCCTCCGCGGCCCTGGCGCCGTCGCCTACGCCAATCGTCTCGTCACGAACGAAGTCGGCCCGGCTCTGCCGGACGGCAAGGTGGTCTACAGCCCGATGTGCCTGGAGAACGGCGGAATCGTCGACGACCTCCTGGTCTACGCCTTCGGGGCGGATCGTTACCTCGTCGTGAACGCCGCGAATTTCGACAAGGATCTCGCCTGGATTCGGAGCCACGCCCCAGCGGGCGTGGAGGTGATCGACGAGAACGCCGCTACGGCCCAGCTCGCCGTTCAAGGTCCGCGCGCCGAGGATGTCGTGGGCGCCATTTACGGGGATCGAGCCCGCGCGCTGGCGTTCTACGAGTCGTACATCGACGGCACGGGCGACGGCGCCACGATCGTTTCGCGGACCGGCTACACCGGCGAGGACGGCTTCGAACTCTACATGCCCGCCGCGCGCGCACTCGACGTCTGGGATCGCGTCTTCGCCGCGGGCGCACCGCACGGCATCCGCCCCATCGGGCTCGGGGCGCGCGACACGCTGCGGCTCGAGATGGGGTACTGCCTCTACGGGAACGATATCGACGAATCGACGCATCCGCTCGAAGCGGGAATCGGCTGGACGGTTCATCTCGATAAATCCGAATTCATCGGCCGCGAGGCCATCGCGAACGCCAAGGCGGCGGGACTGAAGCGCCGCCTGCTCGGCCTCATTCTCGACGGGGCCCGCATCGCGCGCCCCAGCTTCGAGGTCGAGGTGCAGGGGAAGCGCGTCGGGACGGTCACGAGCGGCACCATGGGCATCAGCATCGGCCGACCGGTCGCGATGGCCTATCTGGAGGGCGAAGCGGCCCGTCCGGGCGCGAGCGTCGACGTCGTGACGCGCGGCGAGCGGATTCCGGCGATCGTCTCGGGCCGACCGATGTACACGAAGGGAAGCGTTCGCTCGCCCCAACCGAGGAGACCTCAATGAACGTGCCGAAGGATCTCCGCTACACGAAGGAACACGAGTGGGTTCGCTCCAAAGGGGGCGAGGTGGAGGTCGGCATCACGGAATACGCGCAGGGAGAGTTGGGCGACGTGATCTTCGTCGATCTCCCGCCGCTCGGAACGAAGGTGGTCGCCATGAAGGGCTTCGGATCAATCGACGCTGTGAAAACGGTGAGCGATCTCTTCGCCCCCGTGGCCGGGGAAATCGTGGCGGTCAATGATTCGCTGAAGGACAATCCGGCGCTCGTGAACACGTCGCCCTATGAAAAAGGGTGGATGGTTCGAATCCGCGCCGAGAAACCCGCGGACGTGAACGCGCTCCTCTCGGCCGACGACTACGAGAAACTGCTGGGGGCGCACGCGTGAGTTTCGTAGGCCGAAGCGACGCCGAACGCCGGGCCATGCTCGAGCGGATCGGCGCGCGGACGATCGAAGAACTTTGGAGCGCGATCCCGGCGGAGTTCCGGGTGCCGGGAGCGCTGCCGCTTCCCGCGCCGCTCGCGGAGTACGAGATCTCGAAGCGGTTCGAAGCCGACGCCGGTCGAAACGCCGACTCGGGGCGCTACGCCTGTTTCCTCGGCGCCGGAATCTACGACCACTTCATCCCGTCCGCGGTGCGCGCGCTCACGTCGCGCTCCGAGTACGCCACCGCCTACACGCCCTATCAGCCCGAAGTCGCGCAGGGGACGCTCCAGGTCATCTTCGAATACCAGTCGATGATCCGCGAACTGACCGGCATGGAAGTGGCGAACGCCTCCATGTACGACGCCGGCACCGCCGCCGCGGAGGCCGCCCATCTGGCGGTCGGCGCGAAGGGGCGCCGCCGGATCGTCGTCTCGGCCGGGCTCCATCCACATCATCGCCAGGTCCTCGCGACCTACGCTTCCGCCGGCGGTTTCGACATCGTTGAGGTTCCTCTCTCTGGGGGCCGCACCGATGCCGCCGCCGTGAAGTCGGCGCTCGGCGCCGATGCCGCCGCTTTCCTCTGGGCTCAGCCGAACTTCGAAGGAATCGTCGAAGAGGGAGCGACACTCACGGACGTGGCTCATGCCGCCGGTGCCTACTCCGTGGCCGTCGGCGATCCGATCGCGCTGTCCGTCCTCACGCCGCCGGGGGCGCAGGGCGCCGACATCGTGGTCGGCGAAGGGCAGCCGCTCGGCGTCTCGATGTCGTACGGCGGCCCGCTCGTCGGATTCTTCGCCATTCGCAAGGCGGACGTGCGCCGACTCCCGGGGCGACTCTCCGGGGTCACGGTCGACCTCGACGGGCGCCGCGGTTTCGTTCTCACACTTCAGACGCGCGAGCAGCACATTCGCCGCGAGCGCGCGACGTCCAATATCTGCACGAACCAGGGACTCATGGCGCTCGCGAACACGATCCACCTGGCGCTCCTCGGCGCGGAGGGGATGCGCGACGTGGCGCTCCAGTGCCTCGAGCGAGCGCACTATTTGGCCGAGCGGGTCGCCCGCGTGCCGGGAGTGTCGGTTGCGCACGCCGCACCCTTCTTCCGCGAGTTCGTGCTTCGACTTCCGGGCCCCGCGGCCTCATTCGTGGAGCACGCGCTCTCCGCGAATCTCCTCGCAGGCGTCCCGATGTCGCGCTTCGACCGGGGCAGGCCGAACGATCTCCTCGTCGCCGTGACGGAAAAGCGGACACGCGAGGAGATGGATCGCTTCGCCGCTGCCTTGGCCGCTTGGGTGAAGAGCCGCGCGGCGGCGCCCGCCGAGGAGGCCGCGTGCCCGCGATGAACGATCCTTCGATCGTCGAGGCGACGCTCCGCGAAATCTCGGTCGCGGGGCACCGGGGGCCGCGACTTCAGCCGCTCGACGTTCCCGAGCGCGGCGCCGCGGTGCTTCTCCCGAACGTCCCGCTTCGGTCCGGCGCGCCCGCGCTGCCGGAAGTCTCGGAGCCGGCGGTGGTCCGCCATTTCGTGAATCTCTCCACGCTCAATCACCACATCGACAAGGCGATCTATCCGCTCGGGTCGTGCACGATGAAGTACAACCCGAAATTGAACGACGAGATGGCGCGGCTCCCGGGCTTCGCGGGAATTCATCCGTTCCAGCCCGACGATACCGTTCCGGGAGCGCTGGCCGTGATCGGCGAACTCCACGAGTGGCTTCGCGCGATCATGGGGATGCCGGGGATCACCACCCAGCCGGTCGCGGGCGCCCAGTGCGAGCTGACCGCGATTCTCATGGCTCGCGCCTACCACACCGACCACGGCGATCCGCGCGAGGAAGTGATCGTGCCCGATTCGGCGCACGGCACGAACCCCTCCACGGTGGCGCAGGTCGGCTACAAGGTCGTGACGGTTCCTTCGGGCCCCGACGGACTCGTCGACATGGAAGCGTTGAAGAAGGTTGTCTCGCCGAAGACCGCGGCCATGATGCTCACGAATCCGAACACGCTCGGCATCTTCGAGCGGGAAGTGGGGACGATCGCCACGTGGATTCACGACGTCGGCGCGTTCCTCTATCTCGACGGCGCGAACCTGAACGCCATGGTCGGCCTGGCGAGCCCCGGCGCCATGGGCTTCGACTTCGCGCACATCAACCTGCACAAGACCTTCTCGACGCCGCACGGCGGAGGGGGACCGGGAGGCGGCGTCCTCTGCGTCCGTCCCGACCTCGAACCCTACCTACCGTTGCCGGTTCTCGTCGCCGTCGGATCGGGATATCGCTGGGACTACGATCGCCCGCGCTCCATCGGACGCGTCCATTCCTACTACGGCAATTTCGGCATCCTCGTCCGCGCGCTCGCGTACATGCGGTCGCTGGGGGCGTCGGGAATCGCGGAAGTGAGCCGCGAGTCGATCCTCAACGCGAACTATCTGAAAGCGCAACTCCGCGAGGCGTACGCGCCGTCGCACGAGGGCTACTGCATGCACGAGTTCGTCCTCTCGGCGAACCGCCAGAAGGCGCGGGGCGTGAAGGCGCTCGACGTGGCGAAGCGGCTTCTCGATTTCGGCTTCCACGCGCCGACGACCTACTTCCCGCTCATCGTGGATGAGGCGTTGATGATCGAGCCGACGGAGACCGAAACGAAGGCGGCGATCGACGCGTTCGCCGAAGCGATGCTCGCGATCGATCGGGAATCGATCGAGGATCCCGATTCGGTGCGCCGCGCTCCCACCAAGACGCCGGTGCGCCGCTTGGACGAGGCGCGCGCCGCGCGCAACCTGGTTCTCTCGTGGCAAGATCTCGAGGCCGGGCGTGGAGGCGTCTGAGGCGACTCCGGCTGTCGGGCTCGCCTGGAGCTCGTGGCCCGCGCGGCGACGCCCGCTGGCGGCCGCGGTCGTGCTCGCGTCCGTCGCGATTTTGGGGGTCCTGGTGCGTCAAGCAACCGGAGACGGGGTCCTGGCCGTCGCGGCGCCCTTCTTCGTTCTCTTGTCCGTATCGTCGTGGCTTCTCCCGACCGGCTTTCGCCTGACGGAGGAGGGGCTCGAAGTGCGATCGCTCGGTGTCACGCGCGTTCGTCCCTGGAGCGAAATGCGACGCATGGTGGTGGATGATTCGGGGGTCTTCTTGAGCCCGTTCGAGCGGAAACACTGGCTCGACGCGTATCGGGGAGTCCGCCTGCTAACCGGAGGAAACCGCGATCAAGTGGTGGCGTTCGTGGAAGCGAAGCTCGGCGCCCGCGCCGGTGGATAGCGCGACGCCGGCGGCTCAGGCGACGGCACCGCCAAACGCGGGCGAGCCGAAGGCCGGGGCCTACACGCCCGAAGAGGAGGCGCTCCTCGACCGCCTGGCGGAGCTGACGGTGCGGCACCGCATGACGGTTCCCGCCATTCTCCTGTTGGAGTCGGTGAAGCCGCTTTCGTTTCTGGGGAGCCAGGCCCTCCTCTTTTTTGAACCGATGGTCCGCGCGTTCTTCAGCGTGCCGGACTACGATCGCGTCGTTGCGCTCCTCGAACGGCGGGAGAGCCTTGAGGCGCTTCTCGTGCGGATCGAAGCGAAAGAAGACGACATGCGACGCGAAGAGCGGGAGGCCAAGGAGCGGCGCCGCGAGGCGCGCCGGGCCGGAACCGATGGAAAGGATCCCTCGTGAGTGAGCGGAAACCGGAAGATCTGAAATCGATTCTCGCGACCGACTGCGGGAGCACGACGACGAAGGCGATCCTCATCGAGAAGCGGGGCGACGAGTATCGCTTGATCGTGCGCGGCGAAGCGCCGACCACCGTCGAAGCGCCCTTCGAGGACGTGACGCGCGGCGTACTGAACGCGATCATGGAAGTGGAAGAGTTGGCGGGCCGAAAGATCCTCGACGGCGAGCGGATCATCACGCCGCAGGAAGGAAACGCGGGGGTCGATCTCTACATCTCGACCTCGAGCGCCGGCGGCGGACTCCAGATGATGGTGTCCGGCGTCGTGAAGAGCATGACGGGCGAGAGCGCCCAGCGCGCCGCGCTCGGCGCCGGCGCCATCGTCATGGACGTCATCGCGAGCAACGACGGGCGCCTCCCGCACGAGAAGATCAAGCGGATCCGCCAGCTCCGCCCCGACATGATTCTCCTCTCGGGCGGGATCGACGGCGGCACCACATCTCACGTGGTCGAGATGGCGGAACTGCTCGCCGCGGCCGACCCGAAGGCGCGCCTCGGCGCCGGCTACGAACTGCCGGTCATCTACGCCGGAAACAAGGACGCCGCCCCGATGGTCGAGGAAATACTTGGCTCGAAGACCGCGCTCGTCATCACCGACAACCTCCGCCCGGTGCTGGAGCGGGAGAATCTGACGCCGGCGCGCGACAAGATCCATGATCTCTTCATGGAACACGTCATGGCGCACGCGCCGGGTTACAAGAAGCTGATGACCTGGTCGCCCGTGCCGATCATGCCGACCCCGGGCGCTGTGGGACTCATCATCGAGACCATCGCGCGCGAGGAGAAGATCAACGTCGTCGGCGTGGACATCGGCGGCGCCACCACCGACGTGTTCTCGGTATTCCAGACGATCTTCAACCGCACGGTGAGCGCGAATCTCGGCATGAGCTACTCGGTGTCGAACGTGCTCGCGGAGGCGGGGCTGCCGAACATTCTCCGCTGGGTGCCGTTCGAGATCGGCGAGCCCGACCTTCGAAACCGGATCAAGAACAAGATGATCCGCCCGACGACCATCCCCCAGACGATGGAGGAACTGGTCATCGAGCAGGCGATCGCCCGCGAGGCGCTCCGTCTTGCGTTCGAGCAGCACAAGACGCTCGCGGTCGGCCTGAAGGGCGTGCAGCAGGAGCGCACCATTTCCGACACGTTTGAGCAGACGGCCAGCGGCGAGTCGCTCGTCCGCCTCGACCATCTCGATCTCCTCGTCGGAAGCGGCGGTGTCCTCTCGCACGCGCCCCGGCGCGCCCAGTCGGCGCTCATGATGCTCGACGCGTTCCTGCCGGAGCACGTCACGGAGCTGGCCGTCGACTCGATCTTCATGATGCCGCAGCTCGGCGTGCTCTCCACCGTGCATCCCACGGCGGCGCGCCAGGTCTTCGAGAAGGACTGCCTCATCCGGCTCGGTTCGAGCGTGGCGCCGGTCGGACCCGGCAAGGAAGGGCAGCCCGCGCTCAAGGTGTCCCTCGAACTGCCGGGCGGAAAGCGCGAGGAACTCTCGATCCCGTACGGCGCGCTTCGCCTGCTTCCGCTCGGCGAAGGGGAATTCGCGAAGGCGACGCTTCGCCCCGAGAAGGGATTCGACGTCGGCGAAGGGAAGGGGAAGGAACGGACGGTCAACCTCCGAGGCGGCGTGGTCGGGGTCATCTTCGACTGCCGCGGACGGCGCCCGTTCGGGCTCCCCGAGGATCGCGCCCGCCGTATCGTCAAACTGAACGAATGGAACGACGCACTGGCCGCTTATCCGGCCGTCGTGAGGAGCTGACGTGGCCCACTCGTATACGCCAGGACTGAAGGTCACCGCGTTCGCCGTGGTCCGGCGGGAGCGGAAGCTTCCGCTCGCGGGAAGCGTCCTTGTGAATGTCGGAGACAACGTCGCCGCGGAGGCGATCGTCGCCCGAACCGAACTCCCCGGAAACGTGCAGAGCGTGAACGCCGCGAACCTCCTCGGCATCCTGCCGGAGGACGTTCAGGACTGCCTCACGAAATCCGTCGGATCGAGCGTGGCCAAGGGCGAGGTCTTCGCGGAGAGCAAGTCGTTCTTCGGACTCTTCCGCTCGAAGGCCGTCTCCCCGGTCGCGGGAACGCTCGAGAGCGTTTCGAGCGTGACGGGGCAGGCGCTCCTTCGCGAGCCCCCGATCCCGGTCGAAGTCGACGCCTACGTGGACGGTACCATCGTGGAGGTCCACCCGAAGCAGGGTGTAACGGTCGAGACGCGCGGCACGTACATCCAGGGAATATTTGGCATCGGCGGGGAGACCTGCGGCGAGCTCCACGTCGCCGTGGCGGCTCCTTCCGACACACTGACGGAAGCGATGATCGGCGAGAAGGATCGCGGAAAGATCCTCGTCGGCGGGGCCCACGTCACAACCAAGACGCTCCTGCATGCCATCCAACTGGGTGTCCGGGCGATCGTGATCGGCGGATTCGACGACCACGACCTCCGCGAGTTCCTCGGCTACGACCTGGGCGTGGCCATCACCGGTTCCGAGGAAAAGGGGATCACGCTCGTCGTGACCGAAGGCTTCGGCGAGATCCCGATGGCCGGACGGACGTTCGAGCTACTGAAGGCATGCGAAGGGCGAAAGGTCTCCGTGAGCGGGGCGACGCAGATCCGAGCGGGCGTTCTTCGCCCCGAGATCATCTGCCCGCGCCTGGAGGCCGAACTGAAGAGCTCTGCCCACGATGAGAGCCCGGGAGGCGAGGGTCTTTCCGTCGGCTGCCAGATTCGGATCATCCGCCAGCCCTTCTTCGGGCGACTCGGAATCGTGACCTCGCTTCCGCCCGAGCCGACGGCGCTCGAGACGGAGGCGAAGGTCCGAGTCCTCGAGGTCGACTTCGGAGGCGGCGAGCGCGCGTTCCTTCCGCGCGCCAACGTGGAGCGAATCGAGTCATAGGCGGAAAGGAATCTTGACAGCCTTTCGGAAGCGCCCTACCGTACTCGCGTTGGCCGGAAGCACCCAGCACCGGAGGCATTGCCTGCGCGTGATTTCTTGTCATCTCACTCCCCGCATCTTCGACAGGCTCGACCGAGGAGTGCCCGCCTGATCACTTCCATTCGTACCGTGATCGCTCGCGCCGTCGCGACGGCCGCGGTCCTCCTTACGTTAGCCCTGCCCGCTTCGACGTCTGCCTTCCCGCTCGTGGCGACGGACACGCCCAACGACGGCGGGAAGAGCATCAATCTGACCTGGACGCTCCCGGCCGTTCCGCCGGCGCATTGGACGCTTGTCCGCCGCGAGTTCCCGAACGGCGCCTTCTCGCCGGTCGCCACGCTCGACGGCACGGACCACGCGTACCAGGATTCCGGTGAAGGGCTCACGGACGGTGTTCGTTACGAGTACCTGCTCCTGGCCGCGCCCGACGATCCGGCGCTCCGCTCGGAGGTTTCGGGGCCCGTCTCCTCGTCGCCTGAGTGGTTCGACATGACGAAGCAGAACGTCGCCGTCGTCCTCGTTCTCTTCTTCATCGTGCTCTTCTTCTACATCGAGCAGGCCCGGAGAGGGACGAAGTGGACGTTCCGGCGCATCGCCGGCCTCGACGCCATCGAAGAGGCGATCGGCCGCGCGACGGAGATGGGGAAGGGCATCCTCTACGTTCCGGGAGTTCAGGATATCGACGACATTCAGACGATCGCGTCGATGATCCTCCTCGGACAGGTGGCGCGCACCGCGGCGAAGTATGAGACGCCGCTCCAGGTCCCCACGAACTCTCCCGCCGTCTATACGGTGGCGGAGGAGGTCGTGAAGGCGAGCTATCAGGATGTCGGACGCGCGGACGCGTACCGTTCCGAGCAGGTGCGCTACATCACCTCCGAGCAGTTCGCCTACGTCGCCGCGGTGAACGGCATGATGCTCCGCGATAGGCCGGCCGCGAACCTTTTCCTCGGCGCCTTCTTCGCGGAATCGCTCCTCTTGGCCGAAACGGGCCACTCGATCGGTGCCATTCAGATCGCGGGAACCGCGAACGTTCACCAGATGCCGTTCTTCGTGGTGGCGTGCGACTACACGCTCATCGGCGAGGAGTACTACGCGGCAAGCGCGCTCCTCTCGGGCGACTCGATGCTACTCGGTAGCCTCAAGTCCTCCGATACGGTAAAGATCTTCCTCATCATCGTCGTCGTGGTCGGGTGCATCCTCTCCTCCTCCGGCTTCACGCAGTTCGGCGACTGGTGGAGCACCACCCGATGAGGGCCCGGTCGTGAAGCGCGAAATTCCGATTCTGATCACGCTCATCTCGGGCCTCTTCTGCCTCATCGGCTTCTTCGTCCCACACCCCTGGGTGCGAAACAGCTACGAAGATATCCAGACCTGGGCGCTCATCCTCGTCGGGCTCACCTACGTGCTCGGCGTGGCGAATCTCCTCAGCGTGAATCTCAAGAGCGTCTCGGCGCGCCGGACGGACTGGCTCTACAAGCTCGTCCTCGTCGCCTCGCTCCTGGTCATGATGGGAATCGGGTTCTCCGAAGGGGACAAGTACCTCGACACCACGTCGAAGTTCTCCTGGATGTACCGCAATTTCTATTCGCCGATGTCCGCGACCATGTTCGCGCTTTTGGCCTTCTTCATCGCGTCGGCAGCCTTCCGCGCCTTCCGCATTCGGTCGCCGGAAGCGATGCTCCTCGCGATCGCGGCATTCATTCTCATGATCGGACGCGTCCCGGTCGGGAATCTCATCAGCCACTGGGTGCCCGACGCGGCGGACTGGCTCATGGAAATTCCCCAGAACGCCGCCAAGCGGGGCATCTTGATCGGCGCGGCGCTCGGCGTCATGGCGACCGGCATCCGGCTCATTCTCGGCATCGAGAAGACGTATGGTAGCGGAGGAGACGGCGCGTGAGCGGTCTCGGCTGGCTGAGGAATCTCGATCGCCGCTGGCTCTTCCTCTGCGTGGCCCTGCTCGTGATCGTCCCGCTCATGATGGGCTTCCACGTGGCGCCCGTTCTACCGGGGCATCGGGCGAAGGGCTTCTATGACACGGTCGAGAAGCTCCCGGCGGGCTCCACGGTTCTATTGGCGGGGGATTACGACCCGGGGACGATCGCGGAGAACTATCCGGCGCATCTCGCGGCCGTTCGTCATCTCATGAGCAAGAACGTGAAGATCGTCGCCATCGCGCTCTATCCGGGCGGCCCGCCGCTTACGGACGAGGTTCTCGCTATCGGAGCCCGCGAGTACAACAAGCAGGTAGGCATCGACTACGTCAATCTGGGGTACAAGGCCGGCAACGAGGTCGTCATGTCGCGAATGGGTCTCAGCATCCCGGAGACCTTCCCGGTCGACAGTCGCGGCGTCCCGGTGGGCCAAATTCCCGTTATGACCGGCATTCGCAATTTCAACGACCTCGATCTCCTCGTGAATATCAGCGCGGGCTATCCGGGGACGAAGGAGTGGGTGCAGCAGGTCGTCTCGCGGTACCACATCCCGATGGTCGCCGCCGTCACCGCGGTGAGCGCGCCCGAGTATTATCCCTACCTCCAAACGGGCCAGCTCCAGGGCCTGCTCGGCGGCATGGCCGGCGCGGCCGAATACGAGGCGCTCGTGAAGCATCCCGCCCTCGCGATGCGCGGCATGGACGCGCAGTCGCTGGCGCACCTCTTCATCGCCTTCCTCATCATCCTGGGCAATCTGGCCAGCCCCCCGAAGCGGGACGCTGGAAAGCGGGACAGCTGATGCATCTGAGCCCCGACTTCGGCGTCTGGATCGCGGCGTTCCTCACGCTCGGCATCTTCTCGTTCCTCTACCGCGACAACCCGGTCTACAAGCTCTGCGAGCATCTCTTCGTCGGCATCTCCGCCGGCTACTACGTCGTGCTCACGTACTACTCCACCCTGAAGCCGAATCTCGTGACGCCGCTCTTCTTCCATTTCGGAGAAGGACGGAATTTCCTGCTGGTCGTTCCGCTTCTATTGGGCGTGCTCCTCTTCTCGCGCTTCTTCCCGAAGGGCGACTGGCTCTCGCGCTGGCCGATCGCGGTCATCCTCGGCGTCTACCCGGCGCTCCGGATCACGGGCTTCGGGCAGAGCGATCTCGTGCAGCAGATCAACGGCTCGATCCTCCCGCTCTGGGGCGGCATCGGCGCCGGCGAATTGATCAACAACTGGCTCCTCGTGATCGGGCTCCTCTCCACGCTCGTCTTCTTCTTCTTCTCGAAGGAGCACAAGGGCGCCCTCGGCGGCACCGCGAAGATCGGAATCTACTTCCTGATGGTGAGTTTCGGCGCCAGCTACGGCTACACGGTCATGGCGCGTATCTCGCTCCTCATCGGGCGGGTCATGTTCCTCCTTCGCGACTGGCTCGGCGTCCTCCGCTTCTAGGAGGCTGACCGTGCCGGATCGCGCTCCGGTCTTCCAAGCCCTCCACCTTCCGCACCGCGTCGCTCCCGGCGAACTCCAGATGGAGATCGACGGCGCGCTCCTTCGCTGGGCCGCGGCCGCCCCCGATCGTCTCGTCGTCCGCACGTATGGATGGAGCCGTCCCACGCTGAGCCTCGGACGCGTGGAGCCGTTTCCGGCGGGATGGGACCGGGACGCCATCGCGCGGGACGGGCTCGACGTCGCGCGCCGTCCCACGGGCGGCGATGCCGTGCTCCACGACGAAGAGGCGACGTTCGCCGTGGCGGCGAGCGTTCCGGGTCCCTGGGCGGACGCTCCGCGCGCCTTCGCGGAGCGCGTCGCCGACGCCGTGGCCGCGGCCTACCAGACACTTCATCTCGCCGCGGAGCGGATCCCCTCGAGCGACCGTGGTCCGACGCTACCGGCCGGGGCGACGCCCTGTTTCGCCCGGAGCGCGCCCGGGGAAGTCCGGGTCGGCGCGTTCAAACTGGCCGGAATCGCTTCGAAGTTCACCCGAGGCGGCGCCTTGAGCCATGCGTCGCTTCCGCTCACCGGGCGACACCGCGACGTGGCGCGATACCGGAGCGATGCTCCCCAGGCGGCGGCGCTTCTTGCCGGCCACGCGCGCGGCGCGGGGGAACTACTCGGAGCGGCCCTCTCCGCGGACCTCTTGCAGGAGCGCGTCGTCGCCGCGCTCGCCACCGCGTTTGGCGTGACGCTCGAAGCCGCGCCCTTCGCCGCCGTGGGACTCCGCGATCCAGATTCCGCGATGCCGCCCTCATGACCCGCGCGCTCGCGCGAGGCGGGAAGTCGTGTGATAGGCTTCGCGGATGACCGCCGCTCGCCCACCCTTGGTCGGCCTTGTGATTCTCGACGGCTGGGGACTACGCGCCGGGCGGGATGGAAACGCCGTGGCGCTCGCGCGGACCCCCGTGATGGACGCGCTCGTCGCCCGCTATCCGCAGGCGACCCTCACCACGTGCGGTGAGGCCGTCGGTCTTCCCGACGGGCAGATGGGGAACAGCGAAGTCGGCCATCTCAACCTCGGCGCGGGACGCATCGTCTATCAGGACCTCACCCGGATCGACCGCGCCGTCGCCGACGGATCGCTCGCGCGAAACCAAGTCCTCCTCGCGGCGGTGGAACGCGCCAAGGGCCGGGGACGAATCCATTTTGTCGGGCTCCTTTCTCCGGGTGGGGTCCACAGTCACGAGAAACACGTGCAGGCCATGATTCGAATCGCCTCGGAGGGGGGCGTCGCCCATCCCTTTGTTCACGCCATTCTCGACGGTCGCGACACCGCGCCCCGTTCAGCGCGACGGTCGCTCGAAGAGACGGAAACGCTGCTCCGCGCGCAAGGCGGCGCGATTGCGACGGTTTCGGGACGTTTCTACGCGATGGACCGCGACAAGCGATGGGATCGGACCGAACGCGCCTACCGCGCGATGGTTGGCGGCGTCGGAGAATCGGCGCGCTCTCCGGTCGAGGCGCTGGAGCGAGCCTACGCGAGAAATGAAGGGGACGAATTCGTTCTGCCGACCGTCATCGAGGGGGTGAACGGGCGGATCGAACGTGGCGACGTCGTGGTCGCGTTCAACTTCCGTCCCGACCGGATGCGGCAGCTCTCCCGCGCCTTCGGCGATCCGAGATTCGACGCCTTTGCTCGCCCCGAGTGGCCGCTCGCTCTTCAGTACTCCTGTATGACGAGCTACGACGACACCTTCACGTTTCCGGTTCTCTTCACCGACGAGCCGCTTCGCCGCACGATCGGGGAAGTCGTGAGCGAGGCCGGGATCCGCCAGTTGCGGATCGCGGAGACGGAGAAGTATGCGCACGTCACCTACTTCTTCAACGGGAGCGGGGAGACGCCCTTCCCGGGCGAGGAACGCGCGATGATTCCTTCGCCGAAAGTCGCGACGTACGATCTTCGCCCGGAGATGAGCGCGCGGGAGGTGACGGACGAAGCGGTCCGGCGGCTCTCGACCCCCGACTTCGGGTTCTTCGTCCTGAACTATGCGAATGTCGACATGGTGGGGCACACCGGAATCATCCCCGCGGCAGTCGCCGCCGTGGAGACCGTGGATGAGTGCCTGGGACGTCTCCTGAAGGCCGTGGAAGCGCGAGGCGGATTGGCCGTCGTCACGGCGGACCACGGAAACGCCGAGCTGATGGTCGACGAAGCGACCGGCGAGCCCCACACGGCCCACACCCTCAATCCGGTGCCGGTCTTCGTGGCGGGGAACGGCCCCTACCCTCTTCGGAACGGGATTCTCGCGGATGTGGCGCCCACGCTCTTGGAACTCCTTCAAATCAAGGCCCCACCCGAGATGACCGGACGGAGCCTGATCCAACGCTAGGGCCCCGCCGGGGCTCGAATGTGCGGGATTTCGCCCCGGAGAATGGGGGGAGGCACCCAGGATCGGGTCTGATTCAGGGGTTTACGGGCCCCCCGAGTTCGGGCCCCGCTCAATCGCCGAGAGGCGATTCATGTCGAAATTTAAAGACGAGCTGTAAATGGCTTAATTATAGATAGTTACAGCTAAGCAATTTTCCACTCTTCCCCCCCTCCCGTCGGGCTCAATCTCTTCGCCCCGCAGCGACTCGCGGCACGTCGATTGCCATGATGTATCGGCGTGATCGCCAACTAGAAAGTTCCCTGCAGCGTCCGCGAGAATCGCTTGGTCCTGAGCTGATCCCCTCGACGAGACGACGCAGTTTCACCGGCACCAGGTGCACGGCGCAGGCGGGGAACGTTTAACGGGGCCACGGCCCCCACGAAGCGCCCGGATCGAATCCGGGCGCTTTCGTCGTTTCCGGTCCCGCGGCGAAAGCCATTCGCGTCGATCGTTTGAATCCCCCGGGTCGCTCTGTTAGGGTGATTCCTGGCCGGGCGCGTTTCATGCGCGCCGATTCGGAACCCAGAGGACTCGATGGCACGGAATCGCTGGTTGTGGGGCTGCGCGTTATTGATCGTCGGGACCGTGGCGACGGTCGCGCTCGCGTTCTTCGTTGTGAACGTCGCGATGAGCGGCGATGAATTCGGCATTGCCCAGCTCCACGGTCGCGTGGGGTTGGTTGAAGTCGTCGGAGAAATTTCCGAATCGGAGTCGGTGGTGGACCAGATCGACCGGATGCAGCGCGATCCGAGCGTGAAGGCCGTCGTGGTGCGCCTCGACAGTCCGGGCGGCGGCGTGGCGGCTTCGCAGGAAATCTACGACTCGGTTCGCCGCTTGCGCGACGCCGGGAAGCCGGTCGTCGCCTCCATGGGCGGCGTGGCCGCTTCGGGCGCCTATTACGTCGCCTGCGCTGCCGATTCCATCGTCGCCAATCCGGGCACCCTCACGGGGAGCATCGGAGTCATCATGAGCTTCCCGAATACCGAGGAGCTCTTCCGCAAGGTCGGCGTCCGCTTCGAGACGATCAAGACCGGCAAGTTCAAGGACGTCGGCTCGATGTGGCGACCCATGACCGACGACGAGAAGACCCTGCTTCACGAGGTTCTCACCAACGTCTACGACCAGTTCATCGACGCAATCGTGGACGGACGGAGCATGGCGCGAGAGGACATTCTTCCGTACGCGGATGGGCGCATCTTCTCCGGCGATCAAGCCCAGGAGTACGGCTTCGTGGACCGCCTGGGGAGCCTCGAGGAGGCGATCACGATGGCCTCGGAGATGGCCGGGATCGAGGGGCGTCCATCGGTCGTCCGGAAGGAGCGCCGGCGCGTCTCCGTTTTCGACTTTTTGGACGAGAAGATGAACCCCATGAAGGGGTTGCTTGGCTCCGGGCCCCGCCTGGAGTTCCGCCTGCGCTGATTGACGCCCCGCCGGGGCGGATGGTAGATTCCAGCGCGCCGGTGAACCGCCGGCTGTTGACTCGGGGAGGGATCCGATGACGAAGGCCGATCTGGTTGACGAGATTTCGGAGCGCACGAAGGTTTCAAAGAGCGAAACCGCGCTGATCGTCGACCAGCTCCTGAACGCGATTTCGCGCGCGTTGAGCGAGGGAAAGCACATCGAAATCCGCGGCTTCGGCACCTTCAAGGTGCGGGAACGGAAGGCCCGGAAGGCGCGCAATCCCCGTAGCGGCGCGGAAGTGATGGTCCCGGCGAAGCTGGTGCCGGTCTTTAAGGCGTCGAACGAGCTGAAAGGCATGGTCCGCGGTTCCGAGTAGCTGCGGGAGAATAGGAGACGGATGGGAAGCGGAAAGAAGCGCAAACGGAAGAAGATCGCCACACACAAGCGCAAGAAGCGCCTTCGTCGCGACCGCCACAAGAAGCGGCTGCGGTAGGCGAGAGGTTCGACGCGGTGACCGCGTCGCACGGTAGTCTTATTCAGCGGCCCGGCACGTTCCGATTCGGGACGGCCGGGTCGTTTTTTGCCTGCCCATGACCTCCCGAACCATGACCGGACGCCTCCGCCGCACGCGCTTCGGCTACGGCTTCGTCGAGGTGGAGGACGAGGCGCAGCCGAACCGCGAGGATCTCTTCATTCCTCCCTTCGCCATGGGGGACGCGCTCCACGGAGATCGCGTGCGCGTGGCCTACCTCGAAACGCGCGAACAGGGCGACGCCCACGAAGTGGTGGAGGTACTCGAGCGGACCGGCTACGGCATCGCCGGCCGCATCGAGCCGCGCGGCCGCCTGACCGCGCTCTTCCCCGACCGTCCCGAATACCCCGACGAAATCATCCTCACGCTCCACGGCCGCGCGTCGGTGCCGCGAGGCGGCCGCGCGCTCGTGCGCCTCACGCCGCACCCGCCAGAGCCGCTTCTCGGCAAAGTCGTGGCGATCTTCTCGGAGGACGACCCGAGCGAGGACAGTCTCCTCGTCGCGCTCGAAGAGGGAATCGCCACCGAGTTCGAACCAGACGCCGAGACCGAGGCGGCCGGGTTCGGCCCCGAATCGGTCACGCGGGCCCTGCGGGAGCGAGAAGACTTCCGCGACGACCTCGTCGTCACCATCGACCCTCCGGACGCGAAGGATCACGACGACGCGCTCTCCATCAAGCGAGACGCCGACGGGCACGGTTGGGAGGTCGGCATCCACATCGCCGACGTGAGCCACTACGTCCGTCCCGGGAGCGCGCTCGACCGAGAGGCGCGAAGCCGCGGCACGAGCGCCTACCTCGCCGACCGCGTCTTTCCAATGCTCCCGCACGCGCTCTCTTCCGGACTCTGCAGTCTCTCGGAAGGGGACGATCGCCTCGTGGTGAGTGTCGTCGCTCGGATCGGGGCGGACGGCGTCACGCTCGGCGCCCGCGTCGTGGAGGGTGTGATTCGGAGTAGGGCTTCGCTCACGTACGACGAGGCGTGGGAGCTCATCGAACGTGGCTCGGGCGACATGGCGGAATCGCTCCGCGCCCTTCATGAATTGGCGCGCACGATGAGGGCTCGGAGACTCGAGCAGGGCGGGCTCGATCTCGACATGCCCGAGTTCCGCGCGGTGCTCGACGCCCGCGGGGAGCCGACGGCGTTCGCGGAGGTGCCGCACGTGCCGACGCACTCGCTCATCGAGGAGTTCATGCTCCTCGCGAATCAGGTCGTGGGCGGGCGCGCCTTCGCGCGGGAGCTCCCCTTCATGTACCGAGTCCACGAATGCCCTCGCTATGATAAACTGCGCGCCTTCTTCGAGGCGGCGCGCTACCTGGGGCGTCAAGGGCCGGAGATGATCGTCACCGACGCGCGGCAGCTGAAACGATGGCTGAGCCACGGGCGGACGGTGCGGGACCGGCTCCTGAACACGCTTCTCCTTCGCGCCTTGGAGAAAGCGCGGTACGATCTGGTCGATGTGGGGCACTTCGGTCTGGGCATGCGAGGCTACGCGCACTTCACGTCGCCCATTCGCCGCTACCCCGATCTCGCGAATCACCGCGTCGTGAAGCGCTACCTGGTGGATGGCGCGGCGGGCCATGGCGATCCGTGGACGTTCACGGCCGGTTGGCTCGACACCGCGTCGGCGGCCCTCGCCTCCGAGATGGAGATGAAGGCCGACGACGCCGAGCGCGGCGTCATGCGCCGGAAGGCGGTCCGCTTCGCGCGCGAGCGAATGGGAGAGCCGGTCCGAGGCACGGTGGTCGCCGTGACGCCGGGCGGACTCTTCGTGACGATGGACGGATGGAACATCGACGGATTCCTGCCCAAACGGGCGCTCGGCGATGCGTCGTTTCAGATGGCCGAGCATGGGTACTCGTATCGCTCCAAGCGATCGAAACGCCGGTTCGGACTGGGGGATTTCGTCACCGTCGTGGTGACGCGCGCCGATCTCGATCGGCGCGAGGTCGAGCTCGGATTGGCGCCTGAAAAGGGGCGCGCCTCGCGACGGCCCGCGCGCCGCGCCGCCGGTGGACGGCGGCGGCGCTGACACGCTCCGGGAACCCTCGAGACGGGGGACCGCGGAAGGAAAGGATGATGGCCTTGGGGAGTCAGGAACGGCGAAGCGCTCCGCGAATCGTCGCGAAGCTCGCGATGCAGGTGGCAGGAGCCAACGACGGCTCGGTGCTCACGACCGAGAGTATCAACCTTTCCGCGAGCGGCATTCAGTTCTTGAGCCGCGCCTTTCTCTCGCCGCTCACGAAGGTGGAGCTGACGCTGCTCCTCCCGCCGTTCGGGAGCCGGTTGCGGCGCGAGCGGATGGTGAAGTGCGAGGCGATCGTCGTCCGCTGCGAAGAAGCCGAAGGGGCGAGGAGCCGGCCGCGTTACGAGCTCGCCTGCTATTTCAGCGACGTGGAGAGCGACGACCGGGTCCTCATCGAGCAGTACGTCGGATGGCGCTCGCTGCGCCGGCTCCCGGCGATGCCGATGGTCGCCGCAAAGGCGCCGGGAATGTCGCCGGCGAAGCGGCCGGTCCGGAGCGCGGGAAAACCGTCGCGAAAGGCCGGAGCGAAAAAGGCGGCGAAGCCTGCCACGAAGAAGCGCCCCGCGGCGCCGAAGCGAGTCGTCGCGGCCAAGAAGAAGCGCCGGGCCTAGCCCTTCGTGGACCCGTCGCCGATTCCCGTGGGAGCGTGCGGCGAGGCTCCCGGGGAACCGTGGGGATCGCCGCGGGGTAGCAGCCAGAAGGCGCTCCCCCAGCGCCGAGGAAGGAGTTCGATCGCATCATGATGTCGACCCCGCGCCCGTCGGACGCCGCGTCCCGGGCTCTCCCGCTGGCCGCTCTGCTGCTCGCTGCGAGTTTTCTCGTCCCGGCGTCCGCGGACGCCACCCGCTACGCGGGGGAATTCCTCCGAATCGGCGCGGGCGCTCGCGCGCTCGGCATGGGGAGCGCGTTCGCCGGCCTGGCCGATGACGGCACGGCCGCCTACTGGAATCCCGCTGGGCTCGCCACGCTCACCGACCGCCAAGTGAACGCCATGCACGCGGAGCAATTCGGCTCCATCGTCCAATACGACTTCATTTCCTACGCCATGCCGGTCGGCGGGCCCGGGAAGCCGCGGCAAGGACTCGCCGTGTCGCTCCTTCGACTCGGCGTGAGCGATATCCCCGACACGCGTGGGCTCGAGATCCTCGATCAGAACGGCAATGGAGTCTTCGATTATCCCGAGGACCGGCTCCTCGTGGACGAGAGCCGCTTCGTGTTCGACAGCGATAACGACGTGGCCCTGCTCCTGAGTTACGCCCGTGAATTACGGCGCGGTTTCTCCGTCGGCGGCACGTTCAAGGTGGTCCGCCAATGGCTGGGGGACAGCCTCCGGTCGAACGGGTTCGGCGCCGACCTCGGGGCGCTCTGGGTCGGGCCGAACGGATGGTCGGCCGGCGCGATCCTCCGCGACGCGACGACGACGCAGATTCTCTGGAACACGGGGACGAGTGAGTTCGTCGCTCCGTCGCTCCGCGTGGGGGGGGCGAAGTCACGCGCCTTCCGCGGACGCCGCCACGTGGTGACGGCCGCGCTCGACGTTCAAATCGGCTTCTCGGACGAGCAGTTGGCCAGCCAGGCTCATCTCGGCGGGGTAACCTTCGACTTCCATCCGGGCGTGGAGTATTGGCTCGAGCGAAAACTGGCCCTTCGTGCGGGATTCGAGGCGCGAAACTTCTCGGCCGGAGCCGGCATTCGGATCCGCAAGTTCGGTCTCGACTACGCGTACCTCGACCACCGCGACCTCGATTCGAGTCATCGCGTCTCGGGGTCCTACACGTTCTGATCGGTTCGCGACGGCCGCGAGGCCGCCGCCCATCGGGCGCGTCCCACCGGGGAGGCACCGCCGCGCCGTGAATCCGCCGATCCTGGTCCTCGTCCTCGCCGGAGGAAAGAGCGAGCGGCTCCACGCGCTCGGCCGCGTCCGGACCTCCTCCGCTCTCCCCTTCGGGGGAAAATACCGCGTGATCGACTTCACCCTCTCCAACTGCGCCCATTCCGGACTCTTTCGCGTCGGCATCCTCACGCAGTACGCGCCGCTCTCCCTGCAGGGGCACATCGGAATCGGGAAGCCGTGGGATCTCGACCGTCGGGACGGCGGCGTGCGGCTTCTTCCGCCGTACGTGCGCCAACGGGAGACGAATTGGTACCGGGGCACCGCGGACGCCCTCATCCAGAATCGAAACGTCATCGAGGACGCCCAGGCACGGCACATCCTCGTCCTCTCGGGGGACCTGATCTACAAGATGGACTACGGGCGGCTCGTGGAGCGTCACGAGAGCGCGGGGGCCGCGTTGACGATCGTGACGACCGCGGCGCCGGGAAGCGAAGCCGACAGGTACGGCTACGTCGCGACCGACGGCGACGGGCGTGTGGAAGCACTCGAGGAGAAGCCGAGCTCGCCCGCGGGGGAAACGATATCGGCCGGCGTCTATCTCTTCCGCGCGCGGGACCTCCAGACCTGGCTCGAGAAGCCGGGACTCGGACCCGATCTGGTCAAAGACATCGTGCAGCCGATGATCCGAAAGGGCGACCGCGTGGTCGCCTATGAGCACGCCGACTACTGGCGCGACGTCGGAACGATCGACGCCTATTACGAAGCGAACATGGAGCTACTCCGGCCGGTCCCGACGCTCACGCTCCACGATCCCGACTGGCTCATCTACACGCCCAGCGAAGATCGCGCGCCCGCGGTGGTGACCGGCGACGGCGATGTGTCAGGAAGTCTCGTTGCGCACGGCGCCCACGTGGAGGGGACGGTCCATCGCTCGATTCTCTTTCCGGGCGTCCACATCGCGCCGGGAGCCTTGGTGGAGGATTCGATCGTCATGCACGACGCGCGCATCCTCTCCGGAGCCCGGCTCTCGAAGGCGATCGTCGACAAGGGGGTTCGGATCGGGGAGCGCGCACTCGTGGGCACGGGAGAGTCGACGCCGAATCGCGAATTCCCGCGCGATCTCTCGTCGGGGCTCTGCGTCATCGGAAAGGGCTCCGAGATTCCCGCGGGGGGATCGATCGGGCGGAACACACTCGTCGAAATCGGCGTGCGCGAGGTCGATCTCGCTTCGGGCGCGGTTCCCTCCGGCGTCGTCGTACGGGGAAGGGCGGCGGCGCGATGAGTCACGTCTCCTACGCGATGATTCTCGCCGGCGGGCTCGGGAGCCGGCTTTGCCTTCTGTCCGAAAAGCGCGCGAAGCCCGCCGTCCCGTTCGGTGGCAAGTACCGGATCATCGACTTCACGCTTTCGAATTGCGTGAACTCCGGAATCTTCGACATCGGCATCCTGACGCAGTACCGCCCCCTGTCGCTCCGAGATCACATCGGGCTCGGTCGCGCGTGGGATCTCGACCGAAAGCGCGGCGGCGTCGAACTCCTCCAGCCGTTTCAAGGATGGGCGGAGAGCGATTGGTACCGCGGCACGGCGGACGCCATCTGGCAGAACTGGGATCGCGTCGTCGAGCGAAAGGCGGAGCATCTGCTCGTTCTCTCGGGAGATCACGTCTACCGGATGGACTACCGCCCCATGATCGAAGCGCACCTGCAACGGGGCGCCGACGCCACCGTGGCGATCACCGAGGTGCCGCTCGACCAGGCGTCTCAATTCGGCGTGGTCAAGACGGACGCGGCCGGATGGATCACCGGATTCCTCGAGAAGCCGAAGAATCCTCCGTCCGGAAAGATTTCGATGGGGGTCTACGTCTTTCGCACCGCCGCGCTCCGTGAGGAGATGGAACTCGACGCGATGCGCGCCACCGCGCACGATTTCGGGAAGAACATCGTTCCGTCGCTCGTGGAACGAGGGCGCGTTCTCGCCTTCCCGGCCTACGGCTACTGGCAGGACATCGGGACGCTCGATTCGTTCTACCGCGCCAACCTCGACCTCGTCACCCCGGAGCCTCCCTTTCCGCTCCAAGATGTCCGCTGGCCGATCTTCACGCCCAGCACGGAGTATCCGCCGGCGCGTCTCGGAACGAGGGCGCACGTCCGCTCCTCCATCGTGACGCACGGGACGATCGTGAACGGGACGGTGGAGCGGTCGGTTCTCTTCCCGGGCGTGGTCGTGGAGGAGGGGGCGGTCGTTCGCGACTCGATCATCATGGGAGAGTCGTGGATCGGCCCGCGCGCGGAACTCGACCGCTGCATCCTCGACAAGCGCGTCCACGTCGGCCGCGCGGCGAAGATCGGAGTGGGGGAATCGCTGCGACCGAACCGTGCCTGCCCGGAGCATCTGAGCGCCGGCCTCACGATCGTCGGAAAAGCATCCCGTGTCCCCGAAGGACTCGTCATCGGGCGAAACGTCCGCGTCGCCCCCGACATGGTGGAAGAAGATTTCCCGGCCGGGGAAGTGGAGTGCGGAGAGGTCCTCGAACGGGAAGGGGAGAGCGCGCACGCCGGAAGCGGCTCCTAGCCGCCGGCGGCTACCGAATGCGGATGCGCTGACCCGCGCGGATGGCGCTCGTGCTCGGGAGGCGGTTGATCTTCGCGAGGCGCGAGGCGCTCACGCCGTAACGCTGTCCGATCTGCGAGAGCGTCTCACCCCGATGAACGACATGCGTGTTCGCGCGGCGCGTGCGATAGCGCGGCGACTTGATCTCGAGCCGGTGCGCCCGCGTCGCCTGACGAAGCTCCGACTTGGTGAGCGGCTTCGGCTTGTATCCGTTCTCCAGAATGGCCTGCACGTCCTCGCCCGCGCCCGAGGGGACGCGGAGCGGGGTCCCTTCCTTCGCCGCCGGGGCGCGATGGCGAACCAGCGCGGGATTCAGCCGGCGTAGTTCCTCGAATGGCACCTCCGTCAGCGTCGAGATCAACTGCAGATCGACCGGACCGGGGATGAGTACCGAATCGTAGCTCCACGACGAATTCTGCGGCGGCTGGAAGCCGTAGCGATCGGGGTGCGAGGCGATCTCCATCGCGGCCAGGAATTTCGGAACGTACTCCTGCGTCTCGCGCGGGAGCTTCAGCGACCAGAAGTCGTCCGTCTTCTGCCGGCGGATGGCGCGCTGAACCGTTCCCTCGCCGCTGTTGTACGCCGCGAGCGCCAGCGGCCACGATCCGTCGAACATCGTGTAGAGCTTGCGGAGGTAGCGCGCGGCCGCGCGCGTGGAGGCCTCGGGGTCGCGACGCTCGTCTTTGTACGCCGTCATCTCGAGTCCGAAGATCTTCGCGGTCCCGCGAATGAACTGCCAGGGGCCGACGGCGCGGGCGACCGACTTCGCATGCATGTTGAAGCCGCTCTCGACGAAGACGAGATTCGCGAGTTCCTCGGGGACGCCCTCGGATCGGAGACTCTTCGTGAAGAGTTCCATGTAGGGCCCCGACCGCTCGAGCCAGACCTGGAAGCGCTCGCGGCCCCGTCCGGAGTAGTAGGCGATCCACTTTTCCACGCGCTCGTTCCGCTCGAGCTCGACCGGGCGGAGCGAGTTCGGATCCGAGGAGGCCGTGCCGCCGGAGGTCTCGGTCGGCTCCGCATCACGAAGAACGGACTCCCGCGCCTCCACGAGATCCTCGCGGAGCGGACCAACACCGGGGCGAGAGGGAGAGAGCGAATCGAGCGCGGCGAGGCCGATCTGGACGGCCGAGAGGGCTTCGGGGCCGTGACCCGACCGGGCCAATTCCTGGGCGCGCGAGAGCTGCGCCCGGACGCGGAGTATCGGATCGGCCGCTTGCTGAGCCACGGGATCGGGAGCCCGATCGTCGGAGCCCAGAGCGGGTCCGGTCGTCATCCAGCCGGGGTAATCGAGGGCAATGGTGCCCCTGGCAGGGGTGGCATGAAGCACGCCCGCCGTGGCGACAAGGACCGCGAGTAGAGTGTTCTTGGTGCTGCGGATTGTCATCAACGGGGCCTCCGATCCCCATTCATCCCTCGAACCACCTGAACTCGAGGCCACGTTGGTGGAGCCGTTCGGGCGGAGAGATTCGGACCACTGACCAACCACTACTGGTCCGAACCCGGTCACGTTATCCGCGTTCCATGCAATTTGCAATTCCGAACTGCCGATCGCCACGGGCTTCGACCCGTTTCGGACGGCAAACTCATACTGGAGCCGCGATTCCACGGAAGTAACTGCAAGACCGATGCCAGGATGCGGAGGATCGGCCGATTGACATGGAATCGCGGGCTGGTATTCTGCGCCCACGATGAATGTCGAAGTAGGGACGCCTGTCCGTCTCGACGGAGCAGTACGAAGCCCCGACCGGGAAGGTGCGCTTGCGCACCTCGAGCTCGATCGGGGTTTCGCGCTGGTGGCTCGCGCGGCACTCTCCGGAATCGACGTCATCGATCCCGCCATCTGGGTGAGGGAGAAACTCTCGCTCGCGCTCTCCGGCGCGGTGGACGAGCCGCCGCTTCGCGCCGTGCTCGGCGCGCTCCGCTCGCTCCACGGTGAAATCATGAAGCGCCCGGAGCGGGACCGATCGTGGATCTCCGCCGGCGTTCTGCTTTTTCATGGCGACGACGGCGTCGCGATCGCGGCGGGCGACGCGCCCTGCTTCCGCTATCGCGCCGGTGTTCTCGCGAGCCTCGGCCGTCCTTCGGATGAATCGGCGAACGGAGCCCCGCGCGGTTCGCTCGGTTCCGAAACGCAGGTCCGAATCGAAGTCGTCCCGCTCCGCCCGCAGCCAGGCGATCTCTACATCCTCGCGACGCGCCCGCTTCGTGAAGGGGAACTCGCGATCCTTTCGCGGACGCTCGAGAGCGCGCGCACGCCGGGAGAGTGGCTCCGCGCTCCGCTCGAGGGGGCGATCGACACCGGCCGCCTCGTCGTTCGAATTCTCGCGCCGCAAGAGGCTCCGACCGGTCCGGCGGCGTCGATCGCATCGCAAGGGCTTGAGCCGAACGAGGCACCGGCAGCCGACGAGACGCCTGAACCGTTGGAGATCGAGACGCTCGTTCCTCCGATGATCGAGGAGCGGCTCCAGCCGCCTCCTCCTCCGATTGAGATTGCCGAAGCGTCGATGGAGATTTCCGCGGCGTCTCCCGTGGAGTCCCCTCCGGATCGCGTGGTCGAAGCCGAAGTTCCCGCCGGGAGGTCGTGGCCGGAGGAGCCGGCCGATCGTGCCGAGGACGAAGCACCGGTCGCGCCGATTGAACGGAGCGAGAGCCGCGACAGCACTTCCATCTCGGACACGACGCTGCCGCCCGAAGTGTCCGAGGTTCCCGCGGCCGCAAGGCATCGCTCCGCGCTCGCGACGGTCGGCGAAGAGCGCCCTTGGTATGAGCCGCTCGCGCTCTGGGGCGGCGGCGCGCTCGCGATCATCGCGCTCGCGCTCTTGGTGAGGGCGATCCTGCCCGGAATCATGGGTTCGCGCCCCGAGCACGGTGAACGGGGAAGCGCTGCGATCGTGGCGTCCCCGTCGGCGACGGCGACCGCAGGGCTCGAGATCATTTCAGATCCGCCGGGCGCGACCGTTCGTTTGAACGGCGAGCCGCTTCCCGGGAAGACGCCGCTCAGCGGCATTGCGGTCGATCCCGGCGTTCATCGTGTCGAACTCGACTGGGGCGCCGGAGGAACGTGGAGCGACACGGTGGAAGTCGCGGCCGGGTCGCGCCTGACGCTCCATCCCGCGATCTTCGGATCGATTTCCTTCCGCGCCTCCGAGCCGAACCGCGTGCTCGACGTCTATCTCGATGGAGCCCATTCAGGGACGACGCCCGTGACGCTCGACAAGGTGACCGTGGGCCGACACCTGATCCGCTTCGGCGGTCCCGGGCTCACGCTAACCGCTCAGGAAGTGGACGTGCTTCGCGATGTGCACGTGGAGTTGATCGGAAACGCCGGCCCGATGCCGGTTCCCGGCAAGGTAACGATCGCGAGCGCGATTCTGGGCGATGAGGGATTCCAGCCGGGTAAGGGCGACCCGATTTGGGTGGATGGACTGGTGAAGGGAACGACGCCGTTCACCGCGAATCTCTCGCCCGGCATGCACAGCGTGCGCGTCGTCCGTCGCGATTTCCCGGCGCAAGTCACCGTGCTCGACGTGAAGCCGGGGAACGAACACTTCGTGACGGCCGAATTTGGGGCGCGCTCGGGCGAGCCGCTTCGCTTCACGCCGCCGGACGCGCTCTCCCGCTCGGCTCCGACGCCGCTCACGATCGCCCTTCCGGGCGACGCCGCCGATGTGGAGCATTCGGTTTGGCTCTACGCCGCCGCTCCCGGCGGTTCGTTCCAAGCGCGCGCCATGTCGAAATTGACGGACGACGCCCGCACCTACGCGGCGCTCGTTCCGGATGAAGTGCTGAAGAATCAGTCCGGGCAGATCCGCGTCTACTTCAAGGCGACGGCCACCGGCGGCCACGAGATCTACTCGGAGATTCATACGATTCCCGTTCGGGAGTAGCCGGAGTTCCCACCCGCCGCGCCCCCGCGGCAGTGCACTCGCCATCGCCCCGGCGAGGATTCCATCGTGTCGTGGCCGATCACGTTTCGACTGCCGCCCGTCGTGGCGGCGTGGGGCCTCGTCGTCGTCGGCCACGTCGCGCTCGGACCCGGTGTGCTCCCTAGCGCCGCGGAAGCGCCGTTGCGCGTCATCGCACTCGGCAGTGGGATCGTCGCGATCTGGTTGCTCGGCGGCTCGCGTTCGCCGGGCGGGACGCGACGGGGAAGAGTTCGCCGGAGCGTCGCCGCTCTCTTCTCGGTAGCGGCGCTCGTTTCGGCGGGCGCGACTCTGGGGCTCGAAGCCGCCCGCCGCGGATCGCCTCTCGAAGTGCACCCACACTCCATCCGTGGCGAGCTGCGCGGATTCGTCGCCGACGCCTCGGCGGCGGGCGCGACGCCGGCCACGCTTCGATTCGACGTCGAGGAAGCCCGAGTCGGTACCGCGGAGTCTCCCATCACAGCGACCGTGAGGCTTCGCTGGCCGGCGGGTGCGCCGCCTCCGTCATGGTGCGTCGCCGGAACGCCGCTCGCGGCTCGCGGCCTGATCCGTCCGCTCGAAGACGCGAGGAATCCCGGCGGGTCGCCTCCCGGTCGCTGGCAAGAACGGGAGGGGATCGGCGCGACGTTCGACGTCGATCCGGGGAGTGTCGAGCCGTGGGATCCTCCACCCGGAACCGCCGGACGCGACCGCCGCGGATGGGCGCGCCTCGCCGCGGAAGCCCGCCGCGCGCTCGGGCGACTGATCGACGCGCACACGCCGGCCGGCGCCGCCGCGCTCGCGAGAGGAATGCTCCTCGGCGATAGCGTCGGCATCGACTCCGAAACGCGCGACTCGTTTCGAAACGCGGGGACCCTTCACATCCTCTCCATCTCCGGGCTTCACGTCTGCATCGTCGCGGGATTCGTCGCGGCGTTCGCGAGGGGGCTCGGGCTCTCGGCGTTCGTGGGTACTTCGGTCGAACTCGTCGCGCTACTCGGCTACGTCGCGTTCGTCGGCGCTCCGCCGCCGGCCCTGCGTTCCGCGCTCCTCTGGATCCTCGGGCGCGGCGCCCGACTTGCGGGGCGGGGTTCGTCGCCGTTCGCCGGATGGGGAGCGGCGGGACTCCTCCTCCACCTCGCCGATCCCACGCTGCCGAACGACCTCGGCTTTCTCCTCTCGTTCGGCGCGGTGCTCGGTCTCGAGGCGGGCGGCGCGATGGCGCCCCATTCACGTCTCGACGCGAAGGAGGGATGGCTTCGTCGTGTCGCGCGCGGAGGCGCTGCCGCGATCGCGGCGGGCGCGGGCGCCGCGGCCGGGACGCTCCCGATCGAAGTGGCGGCGTTCGGCTCGGTCCCGCTCGCCGGGCCGGTGGCGAACCTCGTGGTCATTCCGCTCACGACGCTCTTTCTCGCTGAGGCGATTCTCCTCCTGCTCCTCGGGCCGCTCCTGCCGCCGGGGATCGGCGATCTCTTCGGGGGCGCGCTCGGAGCGGCGGGGGACCTGGTGCGCATCGCGAACGATCACCTCGGTGGGCGAGTCGCGCCGTTCGTGCTGCACGGAGCGCCTCCCCTGATCGCGGTGGCGGCCGCGTACGCGGCGCTCTTCGGGGTTGCCGCGGTGCGGGAAGAGCGATCGAGGCGCGGGACGTCGAACCCGCGCGCGTCCCGCGCCGCGGCCGTGGCGCTCGTGTTGCTCTCGATGTCGCTCCCGCTCGCGGGAGCGATCGGCACGCACGTGCGAACGGCGCGCGCCGCTCCGCGGCTCCTGGTGCTCGACGTCGGGCAGGGCGATGCGTCGCTCCTCCTCGCTCCGGACGGCGGCGCCGTCGCCATCGACGCCGGTCCGCGCAGCGCGCAGCGCGACGAAGGGCGGCTCACGGTCGAGCCGGCGCTCCGAGCGGAGGGCGTGCGGGGTCGCGTGATGATCATTGCCTCGCATGGTCATCGTGATCACGAAGGGGGCATCCTCGGCCTGGCGCGGAGAGGGTGGGTCGCCAGCGTGCTGGAGAACGGGGGGGGATCCGCGGATCGCGAGGAGTGGAGAGGCGCCGTGAGCGAAGGAAAAGGAAGCGTCGAGGCGCTGCTTCACTCGAAGCGACGTCTGGAATTTCGCGGCATCTCTCTGACGGTGGAGGCGCCGCGGGCGGGACACGATCCCGCGCGCGGGCCCGCGATCGTCGCCGGTACGAGCGCGAACAGCGCGGAGAACGACCGTTCGCTCGTCGCGTCGGCACGAATCGTTTCGAACGACGGCAGGGCGTGGAGCGCGCTCTTCGCGGGGGACCTCGAGCGGGATGGAGAGGAAGCGTGGTTGCGTGGCGGGATTGGCCGCTTCGACATCCTCAAGGTGCCGCACCACGGGAGCCGGACCTCGAGCACCGCGGAGTGGGTGGCGAGGATCCACCCACGCGTCGCGGTCGTCTCGGCCGGCGAGCGGAATCGTCACCGCCATCCGTCGCCCGAAACGCTCCGCCGCTATCGGCGAGAGGGCGCGTGGGTGCTCCGGACCGACCAAGAGGGCGCCATCCGGATCACCGGAAGCGACCACGGAATTCTCGTTTCGACGCGCGCGCACCCCTTGCCGCGCTCCCTCAACGGCGCCCCTCGATCGACGTTAAGTCCTTGTTTCGATTTCCCTTGAGAGGTTTCCGTCGCCGTGCTATTGCTTCGGGATGAAGCCGCTGCGGCTACTCCTCCTGGCGTCCGGGCGGGGGAGTCACGCCGTGAACTTGATCCATGCGACCCGGGACGGTCGCCTGAACGGGGTCGTCCTTCGCGTCGTGTCCGACCGGCCTGACGCGCCGGCGCTGGACCAGGCGCGGGAACTTGGGATCCCGGTCACCGTACTCCTCCCTCTTCGCGAAGGGGCGCGGCTCGCGCCCGAAGCGGAGGAATCGCTCCGTTCCCTCGTGACGGAGGAGCGTCCCCATCTCGTCGCACTCTGCGGATTCATGCGGCTCCTTCGCGCCCCGTTCCTGTCGCGCCTCGGCGTGCCGGTGGTCAACGTCCACCCGTCGCTCCTGCCGCGCTTTCGGGGCTTGAACGCGCAGCGCCAAGCAATCGAAGCAGGTGCCTCCGAGACCGGAGTCACCGTTCATTTCGTCGACGCCGGGATGGATACCGGACCGATCGTGCTCCAGCGATCGCTCGCGATCATCCCGGGGGAGAGCGGCGAGCAACTCACCGCGCGGCTTCTCCCGCTCGAGCACGACACCTATGTGGAGGCGCTCCGGCGCCTGCAAGAAGGAGATTCGATGAACGCCAGCGAGAGAGCCCTTCGCGACGTCGTCATTCCGGGACGCGCTCCCGACTATCGGGGCAAGGTGCGCGACCTCTACCTCCTGGGCGACCAGATGCTTCTCGTCGCCAGCGATCGCGTCTCCGCCTACGACGTCATCCTGAAGGAAGGGATTCCGGGAAAGGGACGCGTCCTCACGCAGATCTCGAAATTCTGGTTCGAGAGACTCGACTCCATCGTCCCGACGCACTACATCACATGCGACGTGGCGAAATTCCCGGAGCCTTTCTCGAAGCACGCGGAACTCCTCGAGGGACGCTCCATGCTCGCGCATCGCGCCAAGCGCTTCGACGTGGAGTGCGTGGTGCGGGGCTACCTCGCGGGATCGGGGTGGAAGGAATACCAGGCGTCTCGCTCCGTCTGCGGCGTGCCGCTTCCCGCGGGGCTCACGCTCTCGTCGAAACTACCCGAGCCGATCTTCACGCCGGCGACCAAGGCCGAAGAAGGGCATGACGAGAACATCCCCTTCGAGCGGATGGCCGAAATCGTCGGCACGAAGCGGGCGGAGGAACTTCGCGCGGTCAGCCTCGCCATCTACCACGCGGCCGCCGCGCACGCCGCGTCGTGCGGCCTCATCCTTGCCGACACGAAATTCGAATTCGGGGAACGCGACGGGAAGATCATCTGGATCGACGAGGCGCTCTCGCCCGACTCCTCGCGTTACTGGCTCATGACGACCTACCGCGAGGGGGTGGCGCAGGACTCCTTCGACAAGCAGGTCATCCGCGACCATCTCGACGCCGTGAAGTGGGACCGAAAGCCGCCGCCGCCGGCCATTCCGGCCGAGATCCTCGCGAAGGCCGGACGGCGTTACGAGGAGGCGATGGAGATGATCACGGGCGCGAGAGTCGCCGGAGGGAAGGGATCGCGGTGACCGGAATTCGAATCGGACGCGCGATCCTCTCGGTCAGCGACAAGACGGGCCTCGTCGAATTCGCGCACGGGCTCGCGCGACACGGCGTGAAGATCATCTCGACCGGCGGCACCGCGACGACGCTGCGCGCGGCCGACGTCGGCGTGCGCGACGTGTCGGAAGTAACCGGCTTCCCGGAACTCTTCGACGGCCGCGTGAAGACGCTCCACCCGATGATTCACGGCGGCATCCTCTACCGCCGTGGACACGCGAAGGACGAGGAGGATCGCCACCATCAGGGCATCGTGTCGATCGACCTCGTCGTCGTGAATCTCTATCCCTTCGAGGCGACCGTCGCCAAAGCGGGGGTGGCCGACGCCGAGGCGATCGAGCAGATCGACATCGGAGGCCCGGCACTCATCCGCGCGGCCGCGAAGAATCACGCCCACGTCGTCGTGATCGTGGAACCCGATCAGTACGTGCCCTTCCTCGCGGCGCTCGACGCGGGCGGTGGTGTCGTGCGGGCGTCTCTGGCGCGGGAGTTCGCCGGCCGTGCCTACGCTCGCACTTCGTCGTACGACGCCGCCATCGCGCG
>JANMQV010000157.1:0-9859 GCA_031370645.1 Candidatus Eiseniibacteriota bacterium
CATCCTGGCGCGGGCGCCCTTCACCTTCTCGAAGAGGAGAAGCGTCGAGAAGTGCGACATCCCTTCGCTCAGATAGTCGCCCCCCGGCCCGTTGGCCGGCGTGAGGATGTTCCCCCACCATTGGTGCGCCGCTTCATGAGCCGTCACGAGGAACGTCGCGTTCATCTTCTCGTCGTTCTTTGTCAGGAAGCCGATGTTCTCGCTGAACGTGATATTGGTCCCAAACCCCTGCGCATACCCCGCGAGCGCCGGGAATTCGGAGAGCTTCAGTTCGCGCCACGGGTACGGGAGGAACCACTCCGAGTACCAGTGGCGCGCGGCGTCGAGCGTGACCGACATCTCCTCGATGTTGTACGGATGCTGCGCGGCGTAGTAGATGGTCGTCTCCTTGCCCCGCTTCTCCTTCCACCGTCCGCAGATCACGTTCATGATCTTGATCGGGTGGTCGGTCTCCCAGACCTGGGTTCGAAGCCCGTCCTTCACACGATTGCTGGTGCAGATCCCGTCCGAGTTCAGCGTGTAGGCCTCGGGGCCGGTGATCGTCACCTGGGCGGGAAACCAGGCGGTAGCGCCGTAACTCGCGCGGGTGATCCCCTTCCAGTAGTCGCGGGGGTACTTCCGCCGTTCCAGCTTGTTTTCCTTCGTCTCACCCACGCCTTCCATGAAGCCGAGCACCGGCATGAAGGAGGGCTCGAATCCGGTCAGGACGACTCCGGAGGGAAGGACGAACTCCGATGTGCTTCTGCCGTTCTTCGTGACGCCGTTCGGGAAGTTCCCTTCCCAGCTCCATCCAACGACAACGCTGTCGCCCTTCGCGAGCGGACGGGGCGGCGTGAAGACGAAAAGATGAAGCCGGTCTTCTGGGGTGCAGGGCTTCCCGTTCATCGTCCACTTCAGTTTCTTCCAATGGAGTCCGCCGGTCAGCGGAACCTGAGCGAGCGTCGTGTCGAGACTGTTCACGAGCGTCAGCGTCCCCTCGCTCGCGAGCCACTTCGACTCCGGCTTCAACCGGAGACGAACCTCGGCGCGGGCGATGTCGGGGAGCGGGGCGCCGAGCCAGGTTTTGAGATTCTTCGCCCAATAATCCTTCCGGGCCTTCTTGGCGGCGCCACCATCCATTCCCTGGCTCACCATGAAGGCGAGCGCGGCGCAGCAGGCGAGCGGGAGCGCGGCCGCGGGGAGAAGGCCGAACGCGGTTCGAACGGCGCGCGCCGGAGCCAGTTGATGAACGAGCCGAACGCCGTCGCGCCCGCGACGCTCGAAGAGCCGGACGGCGAGCACGGTGAAGAAAAGGGTCGCGCCGAGGACCATGAGTCGGTTCAGCACGAGCGCGGCGCGGTCGGTCTCGAAAAATCCGAGGTCGCTCCAGCGCATGACGCCCCAGAGCGGCCAATTCCCCGCCCAGCTGATTTTTCCCGAGAGGAATCGGTAGGCCGTGAAGATCAACGCGCTGAGCCCGGCGGCATAGACGGTGTAGCGATTCCCGAAGAGCGAATAGAGGAGCGTGACGAACGAAGTCCATGCGAGGAACGTCGGGACTAGGAGAAGCCCCCAAAGGAGAACGTAGGGGACGAGCGAGAAGGCGACCGTCCCCTGCACCGCCAGCGCGATGATGCAGGCGATGAACGACGCCACCAGCACCGCCACCGCGACGAGGCTGTTCGCGATCGACTTGCCGAAGAGATAGGCGCCGGTTCGCATCGGCGTCGCGTAGAGGAGCGATGCGGTGCCCGTCGTTCGGTCGCGCTCCATCGATTCGACCGTGTAGTAAAGGAGCAACAGGCAGACCATGACGGAAATCTGCTGCGCCACCGCCACCGCCGTGATGCCGGGGGTGAGGAGGAGCGGCGTATCGAAGGCTCCCACGGCGAGCAGCGAGTTACCGAGGGCCTGGATGAGAATCAGGGAACTGAATACGTAGAGCCCCGGTTGGCGGATTAGCTCTCGGACTTCCACCAATGACACGGCGAGTGCCGACCGGAAGAATGCGACGCCCTTCGTCCGCATGCCAAGTTCGGCAACGCCGGCGTCGACCGGAAGCGCCCGGGGGGACAGATCCTCCGTGCGACCGACGCCCCCTCGCGCGACTTCCCCCGCCAGCGACGCCGCCACGGCACGCTGTGTGAGGAAGACGCAGCCGATCCCAATCACGAGCATCCACGCGCGGTTCATCCAGAAGAGGAGATCGTATGGAACGCTTGCCCTGTTGTAGAACTCGACGCCGCGGTCGACCTTCAAGTGGGTCTCGTTCAGCCAGCGATATCCGCTCGGCTCGATCAACTGGAGCACCTTGTTGACCGTCACCCCAAGCCACGAGGGAGACCAGGTCCAGAGGAAGAATCCGCAGGCAAGGAGCGCCGCCACCGGAAGCACAAACACGAGTACCGGATTTCGGCTCTTCTCCCCGACGTAGATCGACACTCCGCCGAAGAAGATGAAGAACGGGAGCCCTATCCATAGTGTGGGCCGTAGGTAGTGCCCCCAGGCGAAGGGACCTCGAATCTCGTTCGCGTTCCCGTTCGGCACGACATGGTTGAAGAACGCGCTGGCGAGGGACTGCAGCAGCAGCAAGAGCATGAAGCCCGCGATCACGGCCGCGTAGCGCCCCCAGACATACTCTCCGGGCGTGAGCGGCGTGGCGTGGAGGATCGAGTCGACTTTCGATTCACGATCCGCGAGAAGCGTCAGCCCCGCCGCTTTCGCCAGGAAGAAGGCATAGAAGAGAAGCGTGAGGTAGGTCATCGTCTGCGTTTGCGCGAATTCCGATGTGATCCACGCCTTCGTCCCGCCCACTCCACTGTCTCCCGAACTGATCTGCATGTTCCCGCTCGAGAGACCGTACGCCGTTAGGACGATGATGAGCGCCAGCACGATGTAGAGCGGGCGCCGGAAGGAGTGCCGGAACTCGACGCCGAAGGTGGCGCCAAACCGACGAAGATTCACGCGCCGACCCCCGCCGGCGCGGAAACGCTGCTACGACCGGGGAGCGCGCCGAGCTGCATCAGGACCAGATAGGCGTCCTCCAACGAGACGGGAATCCGCTCGAACCCGGCTGGAGGCGTACCGGTAGGATCGTAGATTCGCGCGCGGTTCTGCCCTTCGACGAGAAGAACCTGGGTCACCGTCCGCTCGGCTCGAAGCGCCGGGAGATCGCCGACGGCCACGATGCCTTCATAGATGGCGCCGTCGATCGATCGGCGCGCCTCCGCCGGGGTGGTGACCGCCAATAGCCTTCCCTTCCGGATGACGGCGAATCGGGAGCAGAGAACGGCGACGTCTTCCACGATGTGAGTCGAGAGGAGTACGACCCGGTCGGCCGCCAGCTCCGAGAGGATGCGATAGAACCGCAAGCGCTCTTCGGGATCGAGACCGGCAGTCGGCTCATCGACGATGATGAGTCGCGGATTCCCGGCGATCGCCTGCGCGATGCCGAGCCGCTGCCGCATGCCGCCCGAATACCCCTTCACCGAACGCTTGGCGGCGAAGGTCAAATTGACGCGCTCGAGTAGATCGGCCACCAGTTTCTTCCGGCCGCCGGGCGCCTCCACCCCTTTGAGCTCGAGGAGGTGCGAGAGCATCGCCTCCCCGCTCAAGTGAGGATAGAAACCGAATTCCTGCGGCAGGTATCCGAGCCGCGGCCAGAGCCGCTCCGGATTCTCGACGATGCTTTCGCCGTCGAGCGTCACCGTTCCCGAGGTCGGTTCCAGGAGCCCCGCGAGGATCTTCATGAAGGTGGACTTGCCGGCGCCGTTCGGGCCGAGGAGCCCGTACATGCCGGGCGCGACGTCGAGGTCGATCCCGTTGAGGGCGGTGACCGGACCGGGATAGACCTTGATCAGGGCGCGGACGGAAAGCATGAATTCCTCCGGGAAACGGGGGAAAAAGAAGACCGGGCGTCGCGTTGAGTACGCGCGCCCGGTCTTGGGAGTTTCAGCCGGTCAAGGGATCCTTCGGCGACTACCGCCCTACGGCGGGGCTGGCGCGTCGAGCCGCCGACCGTTCCACGTTCTCTTCGCGCCCGGATCCGACGGAAACGAGTCGAATCGGCACGCCGGCCAATTCTTCCAGTCGGTCGAGATAGCGCCGCGCTTCCGGGGGGAGATCCTCCCAGTGGCGGGCCGAGGTCGTCGGCTTCTTCCATCCGGCGAACGTCTCGTGCACGGGTTTCACGGCCTCGAGTTCGGCGAGCGACTCCGGCATCTCGACCACGCGCTTGCCGTTGATTTCGTAAGCAATGACGCACTTCACTTCGGGAAGCGAATCGAGCACGTCGAGCTTCGTGATGATGAGCGACGTGAGTCCGTTCACGCGGGCGGAGTGGCGAATCGCCACGACGTCGAACCATCCGCAGCGGCGCGGACGGCCGGTCACGGCGCCGAATTCACGGCCTTCCTCGCGGAGCCGCTCGGCCAATTCACCCGAAAGTTCCGAAGGAAACGGACCGTTGCCCACGCGCGTGGCGTAAGCCTTCGCGACGCCGATGACTTCCTGGATCAACGTCGGGCCGATGCCGGCGCCGGTGCAGGCGCCGCCGGCTGTCGCGCTCGAGGACGTGACGTACGGATAGGTGCCGTGATCGACGTCGAGATGCGTTCCCTGCGCGCCTTCCAAGAGCACGCGCTTCCCGGCCCGAAGGGCGTTGTTCACCTCGAGCGAGACGTTTACGACGAGAGGGCGGAGCATCTCGGCATCGCGCGCCGCGCCCTCTAGTACCTCGTCCAGCGGAGCGACGGGAGCGTCTTGGCCAACGAGGCGAAGCGTTCGATCGCGGAGGGAGCGAATTCGCTCCTCCCGGATAGCGGGATCGAGGAGATCGACGACGCGCATGCCGACGCGACCCGCCTTGTCGGTGTACGCAGGGCCGATTCCACGGCCGGTCGTGCCGATCGCTTTTCCGGTCGTTTCGCCGTGCTTCTCGATCACCTTGTGGTCGGGAAGGATGACATGCGTCGAGCCGGAGACGAAGAGCCGCCCGGCGACGTCGATCCCGCCCTTCTCCACGCGTTCGCGTTCGGCGCGAAGCGCGGCGGGATCGAGAACCACGCCGTTTCCGACATAGCAGAGCGTCTGCGGTCGGAGAATTCCGGACGGGATCAGTTGAAGGATGAAGGTCTGGCCATTGAAGCAGACGGTGTGACCGGCGTTCGGCCCGCCCTGATAGCGGACGACAACGTCGGCCTCCTCACTCATGAGGTCGACGATCTTACCCTTCCCCTCGTCTCCCCACTGGGCACCCACGATCACACGGCAGGACATGCAGCGCCTCCTCCAAACGAAAACCGCGTGGCTGGCGCCGCGCGGCGATAGATTCGAATCAGCCGAGAAACACTACCAGCAGGGGCCCGCCTCGTCAATCGGACCTCCCCGCGTGGGGCGCCCGGGCGAAACCTAACCGAATGTGATGAATCGGATTACGAGAACGCGCCGTTCCGTCGGAACACGTCGTTGAACGCCGCCAGGGCCTCGTCCAGACCATGGACCACCACCGCGTCGGGGAGATGATCCCGAAGCGTTTGGACAGGCCGGTAGAGGATCGGGTAGTCGGCCGATTGGAGGAGCGTGAGGTCGTTCAGGCTATCCCCCATTCCGATGATCTTGAAGCCCGCCTGCTTCATCCCTTGGACGACCATCGCCTTCCGCCCGCGAATCCGGAGTTCCCAGCCGACGATCCGCCCCGCCGCATCGGTCTGAAAGCGGTTGGCGAAGAGGTTCACGCCTCCGAGGCGCTCGATCATCGGCGTGGCGAATTCGTGAAACGTGTCGGAGATGATCATCACCTGGCAATGCTGCCGAATCCGCTTCAGGAATTCGGGAGCGCCCAGAAACGGCGGCACCTGGTAGGCCACGCGCTGCACTTCGGCCAGCGTGAGGCCGGCGCGATTCATGGCATCGACGCGCTTCGTCATCAACTCGTCGAAGTCGGCCGTGTCGCGCGTGGTGAGATGGAGTTCGGGGATGCCGTACTGCTCGCCCAAGTAGGGCCAGATCTCGGGGGCAAGGACACCTTCTAGATCGATCGCGGCAAGCATTCCGCAAGATTACTCGGATCGGGTTCCGAGGTCAAACGGGGTGCGCTCCACGATGGAGAGCGCACGTTCCTCGTCGCGAATCCGAAGGGCGAGGAGGAGCGCGTTCGCAATCCCCATGGCTAGGGCGGTACGCCAGGCGCCGAAGAGGAGCGGCAACGCCGCCAATTCGAGCACGACGCCGAGATAGTTTGGATGCGCGAGGTAGCGGTAGAGACCGCGTCGGACGCGCCTCTCGCCCGGCACGACGTAGAGGCGAGCGGTCCACCGGTCGCCAAGCGTGCGCATGGCTCCGGCACGGAGGCCTTCTCCCACCATCCAGAGCGTGAGCCAAAGGAGCCAAAAATCCCCGGGGCGAGTCCCGCACCCGACGACCTCGGCGATCAACGCGAGGGGGAAGACGGCGTGTAACGCGATGAAATAGTGGAAGCGCACGCCCGGCGCCTCAAACCCGCCGCGCGAGCGGAGTCGAGCCTCGTTTCGCGCGGAAGCCTTTAGCTCCAGCACACGGCTAGCCGCCAAGAACGCGAGCGCGGCAGCGAGCGCGAGCGGGACGGTCGGCAAGGCGCTTCGCGACTACGCGGGGACGCCGCGCATCAGGACGTATTCGGCGGAGAAGCCGGGGCCGAGCGCGGTCAGGAGCGCCCGCTCTCCCGGCGCGATGGCCCCGGTTCCGAGAAATCGCTCCAACACGAAGAGGCAGGTAGGGGACGACATATTGCCCCGCTCGCGGAGAATGTCGCGCGAGTGACGGAAGGCCGCGGCCGGAAGCGAGAGCGCCTCTTGGTACGCCTCCAGCACCTTCATGCCGCCCGGGTGCGAAACGACGTGCGCGATCTCCGAGAGGCGCATCCGCTGTCGCTCGAGGAAGCGATCGACGCTCTCCCGCACCCACCCGCGGACGATTGCGGGAATGTCGCGTGAGAAGACGACGTGGAGCCCGTCGCCGTCGGTCTCCCAACCCATGACGTCGAGCGTGTCGGGCCAAAGCATGCTCCCGCTCGCTTCGATCTCGAGCGTCGTGCCTCCCCGTCCGTTCGCGGCGCGCGTGGCGCCGGCGGGATCCGTCGCGACGACCGCCGCGGCGGCCCCATCGGCGAAGAGCGAAGCGGCGACAAGATTCCGTTTCGAGCGCTCGCGACGCTGGAAGGCGAGGCTACAGATTTCGACCGCGATGAGGAGGATGCGCGTTCCGGGTGACGCGACGGCGAAGTCTCGGGCCCGGGCGAGGCCGGCGGCGCCCCCCGCGCAGCCGAGGCCCCAGATCGGGGTCCGCCTCACGTCGGAGCGCAACGACATGCGGTTCGAGATCGTGGCGTCGAGACTCGGCGTGGCGATTCCGGTGGAGGAGACGAAGACGACGTGGTCGACGTCGCTCGGAGTGAGTTCCGCCTGCTCGAGCGCGTGGGCGGCGGCCTCGGTGGAGAGCGCAACCGCCTGCTCGATATAGTGTTCGTTTCGCTCTCCGAACGAATGATCCGCAGCGTACCACTCGAGCGGCATGCAGAGCCGTCGCGTTTCGATCCCGCCGTGGTCGAAGACCGGAAGGAGACGGCTCCAATCGCCGTTCGATTCCCCGCCGCCCGATCCATTCGAGAGGAGCGTCGCCAGGAGCGCCTTCGCGTCCTCTTGCCGCGCCACGTGCGACGGCACCGCGGTGCCGAGCCCGAGGAGGCGCGCGACGGTCATGGGACCACCACGAGCACTCCCCTCATCCCCTTCTTGGCGTGGCTGCCCACGTGACAGAAGAACCCGTATTCGCCGGGGTTTTTGGGCGTGAAGCGGACGACGTGCGTGCGCTTCCGGCCGACGCCCTGGCTCAGGCTGATCGTCGAGTCGGAGATGGAGAAATTGTGCGGGACGACGAGCGAGTGATTGTGGAGCGTCAGCTCCACGGGGCGCCCGGCGTGAACGACGATCCGATTCGGCTCGAAGTAGAACGAATGGAGTTCGATCTTCGCGCGTTGCACGCCCGAGGCGTCGGCGCTCAGCTCCAGCGTTTGAACGGGGCGCGGCCCACCGGAGGCGCAACCGAACGAAAGCGCCGCGAGAAGGGCGAGCGAGAGGGCGATTGGAGCGATGCTGGGGGTGCGGCCCATAATGTTCTAGATCCTCCTGGATCGAAAAAGAGGGAGGGGAGAGCCGTACTGACCCTCCCCTCGATTTCCTCCGGATGGCGGTTGGGATTCGCCAGGCCCGCCACGGCTAGAGCGCACGATGACGCGACTAGCTTCCGCCACCTCCGCTGAGTCCGATTTTATGCACTGGACCACCTCCTTTCCGCGATACCTAATTTTTCGGCCGATCATGTCGCTAGGTCAACCGGAAAAATCGTTCGGCCCTCAAGATAGTTTGTGAATTCGTTCACGTGCGGGAGGCCGTCGCGGCGCTCATCCGCTCTAGAATCATGCGCGCAATCTCGTCGCCGCAGGCTTCCTGTGCCTCGCGGGTCGAGGCGCCGATATGGGGCGACGCGACCATGTTGGGCAGCGACAGAAGCGGGATCGCCCCCGGGGGCTCCGCCGCGAAGACGTCGAGCGCCGCGCCGGCCAACTGCCCCGACTGAAGCGCCGCCACGAGTGCGGGTTCATCGACAAGGTCGCCCCGAGCGGCATTCACCAGCACCGCTCCCTTCTTCATCGATCCGATCCGCTTCGCGTCGAACATCCGCTTCGTCTCGGGAGTCACCGGGAGGTGAAGCGTCACGACGTCGGCCTGCGCGAGGAGTTCCTCGAGCGTCACCGGCTCGGCGCCCACGGCCCGAACGGCGGTCGCGGCGACGAGCGGATCGTAGCCGATGCAGCGCATCTCGAACGCGATCGCGCGCCGGGCGACTTCGCGGCCGATCTTCCCCATGCCGACGATGCCGAGCGTTTTCCCGCGGAGTTCACAACCCATCAGTTTCGACTTGAGCCACTCGCCGCGGCGAAGCGACGCGTCGGCCTCGGGGAGTTTCCGGAAGAGCGAGAGGAGAAGCCCGAAGACGAGTTCGGCCACCGCGATCGAATTGGCGCCGGGGACGTTCATCACTTCGATCCCCCGCTCCTTCGCGGCCGCGACGTCGATCGTGTCGAGCCCGGCGCCCGCGCGGCCGACCCAGCGGAGCCGCGGGGCCGCCTCCATCAACCGGCGCGTCACCTTCGTGGCGCTCCGGACCACCCACGCGTCGATGTCGGCCACCAGAGGCAGGAGTTGCTCCTCGGTGAGCCCGACCTGCTCCACGACATCCACGCCGGGTGCCGTTCGGAGGAGATCGACGGACGACTTCGGAATCGAATCGCTGATGAGAATCTTCATGGTCATTGTCGCCGCCTACGCGACGGCGACCGGTGCGGTGGCGCGCCGGAAGTTTTCGTGCGCCGCGCGGACGGCCGTGCCCGGCTCGACGCGGTGCCCGTGATCGGAGAGCGCCGACTCGAATGCACCGACGAGCCGGAGAATGTCTCCCATGTCGTAATAGCCGATGTGACCGAGGCGGAAGATCTTCCCCTTGAGCGAATCCTGCCCGCCCGCGATCTTCACGCCGTAACGCTTCTCCATGGTCTTCACCACCGCACCGCCGTCGATGCCGGCCGGAACCGCGATGGCGGTGACGGCGTTACTCGGCACTTCGGCGAAGAGCGGGAGGCCGAGCGCGGCCACGGCCGCACGCGTCGCGTCGGCGTTCCGTTCGTGGCGAAGGAAGACGTTTTCCCGACCTTCCGCCGCCATCATCGATGCCGCGGCGTGCGCCGCGATCACGAGCGAGATCGCCGGCGTGAAGGGCGTATCGCCCTTCTCCAGCGAGGCGCGCGCCTTCGTAAGATTGAAATAGAACTTAGGCAGCGTCGCCT